>NZ_JAOCEW010000001.1:0-261808 GCF_029841665.1 Stenotrophomonas sp. GD03819 | reverse complement strand
GCACGGGCGTCCCGGGTTCTTTCACGGCTCGCGTGGTGGCAGGTCCAGTGCGCCCGCGCCCGGGCCGGCCCCCAGCTCGGCCCCGGTGGTCGGCCGCGCTTCCGGGTCGGAGAGCGTGCGCAGGGTCATGGCCTGCACCGCCGCTTGTTCGCGCGGGTCCAGGTCCACCGTGCCGCCGCCGTCGCCACCATCCACAGCGGCCTGTGCCTCGCGGTCGCTGACCCGCTCCCAGAGCTCGCCGCTGTTCCAGCTGCCCTGCAGGTCGTCGGCGCCGTCGCCCTGCGACATGTCCATGTACAGATCGGTGAACGCGGGATCCCCCGGCAGCTTGCCCGGCGGGAAGTTGGGCTGGATGCTGTGCAGCGCCTTCTCGAATGACTTCATGTGCGCGATCTCGCGCGTCATCAGGAAGCGCAGCGCATCCTTGATGCCCGGGTCGTCGGTAACGTTGATCAAGCGCTCATACACCAGCTTGGCGCGCGCTTCGGCCGCGATGTTCGAGCGCAGGTCGGCGGTGGGGTCGCCGATCGAGTCGATGTAGGCGGCTGTCCACGGCACCCCACTGGAATTGACCAGCGCGGGGCCGCCACCGTACAGGATCTGTTCGGTGTGGCTGGTGCTGTTCTGGCCCAGCAGCCGCATGTCCTCGGCCTCGGCAAGCCCTTCGGACTGGATCGCCCTGGGCCCGCGGTTGAGCATGGCGATGATGGTGCCGATGATCTCCAGATGGCTGATCTCCTCGGTGGCGATGTCCATCAACAGGTCCTTGCGCCCGGGGTCGCATTCGCCAAGTCCCTGGGTGAAGTAGCGCATCGCGGCGGCCAACTCGCCCTGTGGGCCGCCGAACTGTTCAAGCATGAGACTGGCGAGCTGCGGGTTGGATTCGCGCACGCGTACGGTGTACATCAGCTTCTTGTGATGAAAGAACATGGGGTTTCTCCAATGGCGGGCGTGGGCGGGTGTTGGGGTCAGCGCTTGGCTTGGGCGCCCGGCGTTTCGTCGCGATTGAGGAATGCACCGACCAGGCCGTCCTGGTGGTCCTCCAGCCAGCGCGCCATGGCGATCTCTTCCTGCAGGATCTGGCCGCAGACCGCAGCGATGTCCGGTGCTGCGGCACGCTCGGCAGCGATCACCAGCGCCCGGTAGGTGGCGATCTCGGTATTCTCGAAGCCGAACGAGAGGCCTACGCTCTTGACCACCTCGTCCTCCATCAGACTGGTGCCCGCCGCGTGGAGGGCGGCAGTCATGCTCGCGAACAGCCCCTTTGCGGTCGGCACGCTTCCCCCAAGCGCCTCAATGCACTCGCGCAGGGAAGCTGCCTGCCCCTGCGTCTCCTGGACGTGCTGGCTGACGCGTGCGGCAAGCTGGGGATAGTTCTCGATCCGCGAAGCCATGGCCTTCATCATGGTCTCCGCTTCCTGTTCCATGGCGTAGGCGTCCTGCAACCACTTCAGCAGGCGCTCGCTTCGGGCGGTGTTCTGGTCTGCCATCTCGATCTCCGGTGCGGGGCAACATGCCTCCGGAGACCATGGTGGAGCGCTGGCAATCACCGCCTTGTCGGCCGCTGTGATCCGCCGAAGCTCGGCGCTGCACGCAGCGCTGATGCGGCGATAACAACATCCGCGTCCCCTTGCTGGACCCGGGCGCTCTCAGTTCGCCAAGGCGCTGGATACGCCTGCGTTGACTGCAGGGCGCTGGCGCCTGGCGTTCGAGGTGCCCGTGCCCTCTGCCGCCATCACGGCCTGCATGACCCGATGTTCAGCACGATGCGCGCCGCCGTCCACGCCCACGACATAGACAAAGCGCCCATCAAACTTGGCCTGTGCACCGTCCAGGGCGTCGTCGGCCAGCAGCGCTCGCTTCAGCGACTTCATCCATGTCCGATCAGGCGTACGGTCCAGTTCCACGACAATGGCGGCGCCGCCACAATCGAGCGGCATGCACTCGATACGCAGCACGCCAGGAGAGGCCGCTTCGGTTCCGGATTGAGGCATGACAGAAGCTCCGATAAGGGGTCGGCGGCAGTATCCACAGCGCATGCCAAGAAGCCGTCAACGAAATCCATAACGCCTTCCACGCCTCCTCCACGAGGTTGGCCACGCGCGCAGAGCTTCGCGCCGGACTGACAATGCACACGCAGGATCTTGATGCAGCACAGCAGAAACTGGTGTTCCCAGGACAACGCAGGCATGCACGCATGCAATCCGCAACCGGCCAGCGCAGATGCAACCTGCTGCTGGTGGAAGACCAACTCGACCTGGCCGCACTCATGGAGCACGCACTTGAGGACGTCGGCGATCAGGTGACGCATGCCTACAGCGTGTTCGACGCTCTCGGGCTGCTGGACACCCAGCGGTTCGACGGCGCCGTGCTCGATGTCGAACTTCGCGACGGTGTGGTCTTTCCCGTCGCTGATCGCCTGGCAGAACTCGGCATCCCCTACCTGTTTGTCTCTGCGGTCTACGACCAGCTGGTGCCGCAGCGCCACCGGCGCGCAGCCTTCGTGGCCAAACCGTTCCATGTGAGTCAATTGCAGGACACGGTCCGGCGCGTGCTGGGCGATACCTGCGCGCAGCCGCCCGCGCATTGACTCCATACACCCGTCACCCCAGGTGCGGGGCCACGACCAAGCTCAGCTGGCGTAGCGCGCCACCACGGGAGAGCCCATCCCAGTTGCTGCGCGCCACGCTGCGGATCTCGGAGGCATCGACCCACAGCAGCCGCATTGACCAGTAGGGAAAGAACCGGCCGGAAACCCTGCCCCGGCCCAGCTCGATCAGCTCGCAATGGCTCCGGGCACTGAGGATGCGGCTGTACACCACGTTGATGCTGTCTTCCGGTCCCTCGATGTACTGGAGGAAACGGAGCCCGTCATAAAGAAGCACACCCGTAACGCCGGCTTCGAAGTTGAAGCGGGCGGCGGCCCTGGCGAGGTCATCCACATGGTCCATGGAAAGCCCCGATGTCGCCTCACTTGCGTAGGCGACTGCACGGAGGGGCACATTCGTTCCTTCTGACGCAGGAAATTTCCTGCTCGTCCATCATCGCTTCGCGGAGGTAGGCAGGGATGAGGGCCTTCGCAGCCTGCCCTGTCCCAACGCTCTCCTCAACCGCACGCCCCGATAACACGGGGCGCTTGCGTGACGGAGTGGCTGACCCTCAGGTGATCAGGGCGGGTGCTTCCGCGCCAGAGCGCTCGCCACCCAGCGCCGCCAGATAAGCGGAGAATCCACCTGTAGCGCGCCCCTGCAGACGCGCACTGGTCATCACCACGGGAGCGCCGGCCCATCGCACCGCCGCACCGCGGCGTTGCAGCGCTCTAACAAGCGCCACGTCTTCACTACAGTGCAGGGGAGCAAAGCCGCCAACGGCCCGATAGGAACAGGCAGAGACGCCGAGGTTGGCACCGTGGATGCGCCCATGATGGTCGCCCCACTGCTGCCTTGCCTGGAATGCCCTGCGCAGGCGCCGTTCACTCTGGCAGGTCGTCGCTATGTCCACCAGTCCGCAGAAAGCGTCACAACTGCTCTGAACCTGTGCGGCCAGCCACTCGGGAGGCACCTCACTGTCAGCGTCCGTGCTTGCCAGCCACCTGGCGCCCCGCCCCAGCAGTTCAGCAGCGGCTGCGGCCCGGGCGACACCGACGCAGCGTGCATCCAGCTGTACGCTCCCGACCCGGTATCGGTGGCAGATGGTGCCCGTTGCATCCGTACAAGCGTCCAGCGCGACCATTACCTCCACTGCTTCGCCGCCGAGGCCTGGGTGCAGGGCCGCCACCCGGATGGATTGCAGGCACCGCGCGATACTGTCCGCCTCATTGTGGGCGGGTATCAGAACGCCTATCACCGCAAGCCCTCGTTCCGGGCCAATGACAAGGGGCCCCGTGTCCATCCCTGAAGCACGAAGTCCGCATCGCGGTAGTGGAAGGCTTCCTGCAGGCCTTCCCCCAGGCATCGATGCACCACCTCGGTCCGGCTCGCGCGTCCCGGGAACGAGGGCAACCAATGGCAGGCGACCAGCAGGCCGTCATCGCGAAGTGCTTCATCGATGCCACCGCGCAGCTCGCGCAGTGCGCCTGCCCCCAGGTAGTAGCCCATTTCGCCGCAGACGATCAGGTCGAAGCGTCCTGGCGGCCATTGCTCGGGATGGCTGGCGCAATGGACCTGCACGTGCGGCAGATGGGCCAGGTTGCGGCGCGCCTGGAACGCCGCACGGGGACTGATGTCGGTTGCCAGCAGGCGTTCGCAACGTGCCGCCAGCGCCTCGGTCAGTACGCCGTTGGAACACCCCAGTTCCCAGCCGCGAGCGAACTGGCGCTGGCTGAGGCTTGCCAGCAGCAGCGCGCGCTTGCGCTCTTCATACCACCGGCTGCGGTAGCCGAACGGGTCCTCCTGCTCATGCAGGTCATCAAAGTACGGTTGCGCGCTCATGCCAGGAATACCTCGTAGTCTCGGAAGAATCGGGCGAGTACATGTGCGGGCAGCACCGGCGGGCTGTTCAGGCCCGCCACGTCGCCCGTCTGCGTCCGGAAATGCGCGATCGCGTTTCGTTTTGCGGACGCCACCGCTGAAATGTCGATCAGCTTCGGAGCCTCCCACGCCATATGTGCGCAGGCAGGGTCAAGCCAGTGCCAGCCCCACACCGGGTACTCCAGCCGGTGGCAACCGGCCGCCCGCGCGGCGCGGCAGGCAGCGCGCCCTGCGGCTTCGTGATCGGGGTGGCCATCAAACCGCCATGGCGCCAGGACCAGATCGCGCGGTTGCAGATACTGCTGCAGCCAGCCCTCCAGCCCCTGCTCGTGCGCGCTGACCGCGCCGTCGGCGATACCCAGGTGGAAGATGGAGCCGACCGGAATACCGAGTTCGCCCAATGCCGCGGCAAGCTCCGCTCGGCGCGTTGATCGCAGGCGTTCGGGCGTCCACCACGGCTCGCCGGGATAGCATGCTTCACCGTCGGTCACGGCAACGACACTGACGTCGATACCCTGCCCCACAGCGTGATGCAGCAGCCCGCCACAGCCGAGTATTTCGTCATCCGGATGCGGCGCGACCACCACCATGCGGTCATGCCTGCTGCAGAGTGCGGTTGCCGATATGGTCGGTTGCTGCCAGAGCCAATCGCAGTGCAACCAGGCCTGCTCCTGGGTTCCTTCCCCTTGCAGGGGTGTCCTGGCTACAGCGCCCATGTTGCCTCCTGTGTTGCACGCTGCTCGCCCAGCCATTCCCAATCGCGATCGGCGTGGCTCTGGCGAAGGAACACGGTCAGGTCCGCGCAGCGCCGGGCATGGGAGGCCTCCAGGCACATCGGGCCCGGGCCCAGCGCGCGACCCGCCAGGTCCAGCACACGCGTTGCCGCGCGCTCGACGACACAGCGCAGGCGCACCACATCTTCGCGATGGGCCAGTTCGGGCGCGGCGTCGATGCACGCCGCCAGTTCGCGAAGCAGCGCGGCAGCCGGGCCCAGGGCGAGGTCCACTTCACCCAGCAGCCGCGCGCGATTCCCCTCGGTGCAGGCCGGTCGCATGCGCTCGGCCAATGCGGCCGCTGCGCCAAACCAGACCGCCGCGATGCCTGCCCCGCCATGCCAGAAGCCCGGGCGCTGAAGGTAGTCATCGCGCGTCCCCAGGATCACCATCGGTGCGCCGTCAAAGCGCACCGTGGTGGACGGGATTGCGGCCATGCCCACGGCGGGCCATGGCTCGCCTGCAAGTGTGTGCCAGTGTTCCGCCGCCACCTGGCATAGCCACACGCCCTGCGCGTTGCGAACCGTTACCAGTGCCGAATCCACCCATGCGCTGCCGGAACACCAGGGTTTGTCACCGTGCAGTCCACCGCCGGCATCGATGCGAACGGTGTTGGCCGGACCCTCTGCAGCCCACACCGCCAGCAACGTGTCTTCAGCATGGATGGGCGCCTTCAACTCGGCAGCAATCGCTTGGGCGTCATAGTGGGCCTCCAGTACCTTGGCCAGGCAGAGATCCTCTGCCCCCCAGGCTGCCAGCGCCTGCCAACGCTGCAGCGTCTGGCCGCCCCCGGGCAAAGGCAATGCCGGTTGCTGTACCAGCACCTGGCGTGCGCGATTGAACAGCGAAGAGGATGACGTCACATCCTGCATGGGTGGCAGACCTGCATTGGAGATACGCCATGAACGTAGGCGGCAGGCAGTCACATGCCTGTCTTGACCGCGTGGCGGGCACATGAATGCCCGGAACCGTGATCCTCACGGACCCGCCTGCGTGCGTTGCTCTCGTGCACGCACGCACTGCCGCAGTTCCCACAGCCATGGCAGCACCACCAGGCCCAGTGCCGGCAACAGGGTGAACCACCAGACGTCCGGTGTTGCAGGTTTCACTTCGAGCGACCACCGGGGGTGGACCTGCCAGCCGACCCAGCCCAGCAGGACCCACGGCGCGGCATCCAGCACACTGTGCACATGCTGCTCCGCCGGACTGATGCGTCTGCGGCCGTCTGCGCTGACGGTGTCCAGGTAGCCGGCGATTGCGTGAGCAATGACCAGAAGCGCCAGGAGCGTGACCAGCGACAGCGTGTTTTCGAGCAGGAGCCACGCCAGCACGCCGCTGCCGATCAGAAGCAGCTGCACCCCATGCAACAGGCTTTCGCGCATCGCGGAGGTGTGTGGAAGGTCGGTCCGGCGGTGAAAATGGAAGTCCAGCGAACCGGCCACCAACCACAGTGCGTACACACAGCCCACGACAATCGCACTCATGGCGCCACGCTCACGGTGTCAGAACGATCTTGCGGCAGTCGTCATCCTTGGCATCAAACATCGCATAGCCCTGCGCTGCATCGGCCAGGCGCATCCGGTGCGAGATGATGTCACCCGGGTCCAGCTTTCCTTCCATGATGGCGTCCAGCAGCTCGGGCATCAGCCCCTGGACATGGGTCTGCCCCATCTTGAACGTCAAGCCCTTGTCGAACGCGTCGCCCAGCAGGAAACCGTGGATGAAGCCGGCATAGACACCGGGGATGCTGACCACGCCGCCGCGGCGGGCCGCTGCGATGCACTGCCGGATCGCCACCCCGCTGCTGCCTTCCAGTTTCACGGCGGTCAGCGCTGACTCCAGCGCACTGCCTTCGGCCTCGAAGCCTACGGCCTCGATGCAGGCGTCTGCGCCGCGCCCGCTGGTCTGGGTCAGGATGTAATCGGCCGGGTCCTCGATCTCCCTGAAGTCGATGGGGGTCACCCCGTAGGCGCGACGCGCATAGTCAAGGCGGTAGCGAAGATGGTCCACCATGAAGATGGTCTCGGCCCCCAGCAGCCGGCAGCAGGCTGCGCTCATCAGCCCCACCGGCCCGGCACCGAAGATGGCCACCGTCGAGCCTGCCTTGACCCCTGCGTTCAACGCAGCCTGGTAGCCGGTGGGGAGAATGTCAGACAGGAACAGCACCTGCTCATCAGCAATGCCTTCCGGAATGCGCAAGGGACCCACATTCGCCTTCGGTACACGCACGAATTCGGCCTGCCCCCCGGCCACGCCGCCATACAGATGGCTGTAGCCGAACAAGGCGGCCGGAGGCAGTATGCCCTTCCGATTCAGTGCGGCGCCCTTGCCCGGATTTGTGGTCTCGCAGGCGGCATACTCGGCCAGCCGACAGTGGAAGCACTCGCCACAGGCAATCACAAACGGGATCACCACGCGATCACCGGGTTTCACCTGGGTCACGCCGCTGCCGACCTCTTCCACCACGCCCATGAATTCGTGGCCCAGCACATCGCCATCGTGCAGGTCAGGAATCTTGCCCCGGTACAGGTGCAGGTCCGAACCACAGATGGCGGTGGCGGTCACCCTCAGGATCAGATCATCCTCGGCCGCCAGTACCGGGTCCGGCACGGTCTCGACGCGCACATCCTTGCGGCCGTGATAGGTCAACGCCTGCATCGCGGTTCTCCAGAAAGATCGGAACACCAGCATCGCAGGGCATTCCTCCTGCTGCGGTGACATCCGGGTGTGCGCAGCGTTCATTCCGCGGCGTCGTGGCGTTAACCCGGACCGGTGCAGGCTTCAGGTTCTCGCCGCAGGAGCTGCCCATGAACGACAAGCTGCCTTTCAATCCAACCACAGACGTGGACGATCAGTCGAAGGCCCATACGCCGGACAAACGTCGCAACGACCAGGCCAGGTGGAAGGACCACGACATGCCCGACGATGGGGACGGCCCCAAGGCGGTACCTGAAGACTACGAGCGGCCGGATCCTGACCCGACAGGCAAGCGTTGAGCCCGCCTCACATCCTCGATGCGCAGTAATCACGAGCCCTGCCCTCTTGCCCGCGCATGCTTCAGCACGGTCTTTGGAACAGCTGATCGAGGTGTTGCATGTGGAAACGCAACGGTCTCTCGCTGGTGCTGCTTGCACTCACCGTCGTGTTCATCGTTGGGCAGGCAGTTGCGGGGCACCATGTCCACAACGAGGAGTTGACGCAGCACGGGCGCGCGCCGATCGATCTATGGCACTACCTCGCGACCGGCCACTTTGTAAGCGCCACATTCGAGAACTGGGAGAGCGAATTCCTGCAGATGGGCATGTATGTTCTCCTGACCGTCAGCCTTCGCCAGCGTGGCTCGGCTGAATCGCGGCCGTTGGACCCTGCACGGGAGCAGAGCCGCGTCGAGCCAGGACCTACACCTTGGCCGGTGAAGCGTGGCGGCATCTGGAAGATGCTGTACGGTCATTCGCTTGCAATCGCCTTCGGGCTGTTGTTCCTGCTGAGCTTCACGCTGCACGCGTTGGGAAGCTGGCGAGCCGAGCAAGCCGAGAAGCTGTTGCAGGGCCTGCCCGCACCCGGCTTCCTGCAGCACCTGACCAGCAGCACATTCTGGTTTGAATCGATGCAGAACTGGCAGAGCGAATTTCTCGCCGTGCTGTCCCTGGTTGTACTGACGATCTTCCTGCGCCAGAAGGATTCACCGCAGTCCAAGCCGGTCGAGGCCCCGCACGCACAGACAGGTGATTGAGCCATGGGACATGATCCATCGACGGCCTTGCTGATCATCGACATGTTCAGCCGTTTCGACTTCCCCGGGGCGCAGGATCTTGCGCCCGCTGCGGAGCGGGCGGCCAGACAGATCCGGCGTTTGAGAGACCACTTCGATGACCGTAGGTGGCCGGTCATCTATGCCAATGACAATTTCTCCGACTGGAAGCGTGACTTCCGCCAACAGGTCGCACAGTGCAAGCGGGACGGGGGGGCAGCCGGACGGATAGCCGAGCTGCTCTCTCCCCTGCCCGATCACTACTTTGTGCTCAAGCCCAAGCACTCGGCGTTCCTCGCCACCCCGCTGCCGGTCCTGCTGGCCAAGCTGAGCGTGCGCCGACTTTGGCTCAGCGGGATGACAGCCGATTCGTGCGTGCTGGCAACCGCGTTGGACGCCAACGCCAGGGAGTTCGACGTCGTGTTGGCACGGGAGGCCGTGGCGGGGAGGCCGTCGCAGAAACAGCGGGCAATGGCGCTGCTCGCCGACTCGGGAGCAGCCCGGGTGGCACGAATTGCTTCTCTTGTGCCGGCATGACCAGCGGGATGGAGCCGCATCCCGCTCAAGCCCGGTCTGCGACACCCTTTACACCAGCATGACCGGCGCAATGTGCGCAGCAGAAGATCTGGCCGTTTCCCTCGACACCGTGTCCGATGATGGCGCAATCGCAGTGGGCGCAGCGCGGGGCGAACGCATGGATCGCGCATTCGAACGAATCGAACGTGCCGCTACGCCCGCCCTGGTGAAGGGTGAAGCTCTTGTCGTAGTCGTTGCCGCACACATCACAGGTAGCCATCGGGCACCTCCTGCTCTGGAATGAACCTGCAGTGTGGCCAGTACGGATGTCGGTGGCCGTGAATGCAACGTGTCGTGCGGGTGTAGGACGTTCGCACCGTCGCCAAGCGGGCGCGGCGTGCTTCATTGGTCATTGCCGGGCTCGGCACTGTTGCCACGTGGTGTGCCGCGACCACAGGGAAACGCCGTCCGCAGCTCTTCAACAACCAGTGGCGACGCATCCTGCTGCAATCGCTCGCGGGGCAGTTGCCGGAGATGGGAAGACACATGGTCGACCAGTTCATGCGGAAGGATCTGGCCCTGCCCGCACCACTGTCCGCGGCTGGCATCGGCGACGCCCAGGATATTGCCGCTGGCGCGAGCGCTGGACAGGCTCCGGCACTGTTCGCCGTCGCAGAACCCGTCATCGCCTTTGCCCTGCAGCAGGGTGATGAGTTCGGCTCCACTGACAAGCCAGGTGCGTGCCGGTTGCGTTGTTCCGGCGAAGGCGTGTCCAGCCAGGGCGCAGAGGCCAAATGCGAAGAGCCGACGCATGCGACGGCGCACGTGGGGGGCGTGATGTCCTTTCATGTCGGGGCCCTTGGCGGTCGTCTCTGTGGGTTCCACGCGGCGTTGGTCAAAGTCGATCGAGCTGGTTGCGCGGATGAAACTCCGGGTCGTCCTGGGCTTCCAGCATGGCCTCCACCAATGTCTCGAAGGGCGCGGTCGCGGTATCCAGGTCCGTGGAAGGCAGGAAGCTGGAGTCCCCCTGGCCGACCAGCGCAATCGCGGCAACGGTCTCCCGCTCACCTTCCTCGGCCCATAGGTAGTCGTGGATCAGTACCACGCCCCGGTCGCCCGCCTTCAGGAAGTCGGCGGCGCCTCGTGCCACAGCGAGAAACGCGATGAGATCGTAGAGGCTTTCCGAATATGTCAGCGATCCTGCAACAAAATGCGTGCTGCTGTGGTCATAGGCGGCAACCCGGATATTTTCAGCCTGTGCAGATGCCAGGAAGGCTCTCAATGCGGCGCGATTGTCGGGGTAGCGAGCCAGCAGCGCCTGGCAGTCCGCGAGCAGGTGATCCAACGCCTCGTCGCTTGAAGAGGCCAGGTATTCGCCGTTGCCCAGGTGCCACTGGCCGGCGATGCATCGCCAGTCGGACCATCGGGATGCTGCGGGCACGGGCGCCGCCAGCCATCTGGAGAGATCTTCGTGGCACAACTGCAGGCGGAGCAGCGCTGAATAAGGCTCTGACAAGGCGAGCATCCATCGTGTCTGCGTGTACAGATGGCTTGTAACAGACAACGGCTGGCCCGCCAACACCCGGACGGCGCTCTCAGGGTCGCCGCAATCGGGCGTCGAACTATCGCGCAGCCGTCGACCCTCTGACCACGCACCGGCCCGTCATCACAAGTCGGCGCACCGGCAGCTCCGGCGTGCGCAGGCGTTCAAGCAGCATCGACATCGCGGCCCGCCCCATCTCCTCAACCGGTTGCTCAAGCACGGTGATGCCCGGCTCGACCAGCTCGGTCCAGCGTTCGTTGTCGAAGCCGGCCAGTGCCAACGCGTCTGGAATCGCCAGCCCTGCGCCGCGGGCGGCTTTCAATGCCCCCATCAACAGCAGGCTGTTGCTGGTGACCAGGGCCTCGGGGCGCGATGGCGCGGCCAGCCACTGCTCGACTGTCGCGATGGCGGCTTCGGCCGTGGGTTCAACCTCCCGGTAGTCCGGCTCCAACCCATGCGTGCGCATCGCAGCAAGATAGCCGTCGCGTCGCTCGGCCGCAGTGGTGCTGGTGCTGCCGAACAATCCGCCGATACGGCGATAGCCGCGCTCGACCAGGTGTTCGACCAGCCCCGCCATCGCCGCTGCGTTGTCGAGGACGACGCTGTCGATCGAGCCACCGGGTGCGGCACGATCGACCAGCACCGTCGGATAGTCCAGCGCGAGCCGCTCAAGTCGACCCACCGTGGTCCGGGTCGGCGCGAAGATCAGGCCGCTGATGCGCTCTTCGTGCATCAATTGCAGATACAGCGCCTCCCGCTCCGGGTCCTCATCGGTGTTGCAGAGGGTCACGCGCAATCCTTCGCGATAGGCCACCTCCTCCACCGCGCGGATCAGCGCAGTGAAGAACGGGTTTCGGATATCTGCCACGATCAAGCCGATGATGCCGGTGTGTCGGGAGCGCAGCCGTCTTGCCTGCAGGTTGGGTCGATAGCCGGTCTGGCGGATCGCCAGCTCGACCCTGCGGCGCACGTCCTCGCTGACCGGACCGCCTCCGAGCACCCGTGACACGGTGGATTTGGAGACCCCCGCCACGCGTGCGACGTCGTTGATGCTGATGCTCATTGGAAACGTTCCCGGAAACGTGCGCTGTTCATGGCCGAATGGCTGTCCGGGACAATCCTAACGCCAAAGGACTATTGGTTTTTTGTGCACTGCACATTGAAATGCGGAGTGGGAACGTTCCCAATACGTCCCAGCCACCCCTTCCCGGAGCCCGCTTTGTCGCCCCTGACCTCCCCCTCCCCCGTCAGCCGGGAACTGATCCGCCTGGACGCGCGGGCACAGGACAAGACCGATGCCATCGCCCAGGTAGCCCAGATGCTGGTCGCCGCCGGCTGCGTGGCGCCGGGCTACGAGGCCAGCATGGGACGCCGCGAAGCGCTGGCGAACACCTTCCTCGGCCATGGTGTGGCGATCCCGCATGGGCTCGGCGAGGACCGCCACCTGGTGCGCCGCGACGGCATCGCGGTGCTGCAGTTGCCGGAAGGCGTGGAATGGAACCCCGGCCAGGCCACCCGCCTGGTGGTTGGCATCGCTGCCCAGTCCGATACCCACATCACCCTGCTGCGCAGGCTGACCCGCCTGATCCAGGACGAGGCCGCGCTGCAGCGGTTGTTCACCACCCCCGATGCGAGCGACATCGTCAATGCGCTGGCCAGTGATGTCGCGGTCACGGCAGCCCACGTGCCGGTGGCGGACCTGGCCGAGCGTTTCGACTGGACCATCGCTTACCCCAGTGGACTGCACGCGCGCCCGGCCACGCGCTGGGCCGAGACGGCGCGGGGTTTCACAGCCCGTGCGCAGGTGCGCGCGGGGGATCAGGCGGCCGATGCCAAGAGTCTGGTGGCGCTGCTGCAGCTCGGGCTTCGCGAGGGCGATGCCGTGAGTGTTTCTGCCGAGGGCGCCGATGCCCACGCCCTGCTGGCCGCACTGCGCAAGGTCATGGATGGGCTGGTGGCGCAGGAAAAGACTGATGCGGAGCGTGCAGCACAGCGAAAGGCAGCGCCGGTCGCGGGCTGGACTCCGCCCGAAGCGCAGGCGGCGATCGTCGGCATCGGCGCCAGCCCCGGACTGGCCATCGGACCGGTGCATGTACTGGCAAGCGCGCAGGCCGATGTTGCCGATCGCCCTGCCCCGCTCGGCGAGGGCGGCGCACGCCTGCAGGATGCACTCGGTCGCACCCGCCAGCAGCTGGCCGCGCTGCAGGACGACACGCAGCGCCGCCTTGGCGCTTCGGATGCTGCGATCTTCAAGGCGCAGGCTGCGCTGCTTGACGACACCGACCTGATCACCCGCACCTGCCAGCTGATGGTCGAAGGCCATGGTGTGGCGTGGTCATGGCACCAGGCCATCGAGCAGATCGCCTCTGGGCTGGCGGCGCTGGGCAATCCGGTGCTGGCCGGGCGCGCGGCGGACCTGCGTGATGTCGGCCGACGCGTGCTGGCGCAGCTTGACCCTTCTGCTGAAGGTGGTGGCCTTGCGGATCTGCCGTCGCAACCGTGCATCCTGATCGCCACAGATCTGTCGCCTTCGGATACCGCCAATCTCGACACCGGTCGCGTGCTCGGCCTGGCCACCGCGCAGGGCGGGCCGACCTCGCACACCGCCATCCTCTCGCGCACGCTGGGCCTGCCGGCGCTGGTGGCCGGCGGCGCCGGGCTGTTGGCGATCCAGCCAGGCCGCGAAGCGATCCTGGACGGCAGCAGCGGACGGCTCTACCTGTCCCCCTCCGAAGCCGATCTCGCCTCGGCACGCGAATGGATCGCCGAACAGCAGCAGATCCGCGAGCGCGAAGCCGCGCAACGCGCGCAACCCGCCCAGACCCTCGACGGCCACCGCATCGACATCGGCGCCAACGTCAACCTGCCCGACCAGGTGCCACTGGCACTGGAACAGGGTGCGGAAGGCGTCGGCCTGATGCGCACCGAGTTCCTGTTCCTCGAACGTGGCAGTACGCCCAGCGAGGAGGAGCAGTACACCACCTATCTGGCGATGGCCAAGGCACTCAACGGCCGCCCGCTGATCGTGCGCGCGCTCGACATCGGCGGCGACAAGCAGGTGGCGCACCTGGAACTGCCACGCGAGGAGAACCCGTTCCTCGGCGTGCGCGGCGCGCGCCTGCTGCTGCGCCGCCCTGACCTGCTGGAGCCGCAACTGCGTGCGCTGTATCGCGCCGCCAAGGACGGTGCACGCCTGTCCATCATGTTCCCGATGATCACGTCAGTGACCGAGCTGGTCGCACTGCGCGCCATCTGTGAGCGCCTGCGTGCCGAGCTGGAGGCGCCGGTGGTGCCGATCGGCATCATGATCGAAGTGCCGGCTGCCGCCGCTCAGAGCGACGTACTGGCGCGCCATGCCGACTTCTTCTCGATCGGCACCAATGATCTGACCCAGTACGTGCTGGCGATCGACCGCCAGAACCCGGAACTCGCCGCCGAGGCCGACAGCCTGCATCCGGCGGTGCTGCGCGCGGTCCGCGCCACGGTTGAAGGCGCACGGCTGCATGGGCGCTGGGTCGGCGTCTGTGGCGGCTTGGCCGGCGATCCCTTCGGCGCCATGTTGCTGGCTGGCCTGGGCGTGGACGAACTGTCGATGACCCCGAACGACATCCCGGCGGTGAAGGCGCGCCTGCGTGGCACCGCGATGACCGAACTGCAAGCGCTGGCCAGCACCGCACTGGGGTGCGAAACCGCCGAGCAGGTGCGCG
This sequence comes from Stenotrophomonas sp. GD03819, assembly GCF_029841665.1. NCBI lineage: Bacteria > Pseudomonadati > Pseudomonadota > Gammaproteobacteria > Lysobacterales > Lysobacteraceae > Stenotrophomonas > Stenotrophomonas sp. GD03819. Next base: position 247,049 of record NZ_JAOCEW010000001.1, on the reverse strand, counting down.
GCCTCGATGGAGCGCGCGCATGACTGCCCGCGCCGTCACCGTGACCCTGAACCCGGCCATCGACCAGACCGTGCGCCTGGCCCGCCTGCAGCCAGGCCGCGTGCATCGCGCCGGCAGCTCCCGCGACGACGCAGGCGGCAAGGGCATCAACGTGGCGGCCTGCCTGGCCGACTGGGGCGTGCCGATCACCGCGCTGGGCGTGCTGGGCGACGGCAACGACGGCGTGTTCCGCACGCTGTTCCGTGAGCGGGGCATCATTGACGGCTGCCTGCGCGTTCCGGGCCATACCCGCACCAACATCAAGCTGGTCGAAGAGGCCAACGGCGAAACGACGGACATCAACCTGCCAGGCCTGGCGGTGGACGCTGCCGATCTGGACGCGGTGTCGCGCCAGCTCGGCGCCCTGCTCGCGCCCGGCCTGCCGGTCGTGCTGTCCGGCAGCCTGCCGCACGGACTGCCGGCCGATGCATGGTCGCGGTTGCAGGCGCAGGCCGGAACGGCCGGTGCGCGCGTGCTGCTGGACACCAGCGGCGATGCGCTTGTGGCTGCCTTGAGTGACGCCGCGGGTGCGCTGCCCTACGCGGTCAAGCCCAATCGCCACGAACTGGAGGCCTGGACCGGCACCCAGCTGCCGGACCGCGGCGCCCTGCGTGTCGCTGGCCAGGCGTTGGTCGAACGCGGTGTTGCGCTCGTAGCGATCTCGATGGGCACCGACGGCGCGCTGTTCATTGATCGCAGCGGCGCGCTGGTCGCACGACCGCCGCGACTGGCCCGGGGCAGCACGGTCGGTGCGGGCGACGCCATGGTCGCCGGCATCGCTGCCGCGATGCTGGAGTCCTCCCTCGATCTGGCCGGTTGCGCACGGCTGGCGACCGCGTTCTCGATGAGCCGGCTGCAAAGCGGTGACGCACGACGGCTGGACCCGGCGCAGGTACGCGCATGGGCCGGCGATGTACTGATCGAGCGGTTGGATTGACCCCTCCTGCCGGAGGCACGGCGGCTGGCTTCACGCCAACCGCAGCGCCCTCGGCAAGGACGAACCCGAAGAATTCCAGGAGTTCCCATGCACGCTTCCACCGTAGTCATCGCAGCTGGCGAGCGCAGCATCGAGGCGGTTCTTGCCGCCGAAGCGCTGCGCCGCGCCGCCCGCCAGCGCGGGCTCGAGCTGATGATCGAGATCCGCAGCGACCAGGGCGTGACCGGCGCACTGCCTGCATCGAACGCCGCCGCCGCGACGCACCTGCTGCTGGTGGGTGATGGTGAGGCGGACATCGCGCGCTTCGCCAATGCTGAGATCGCGCATGCCAGCCTGGGCGAAGTACTGGACGACCCGGTTGCGGCGCTCGCACCGCTCGCGGCCGCACATTCAAACGACGCCGGCACGAATGCGGACAAGCGCATCGTTGCCGTTACCTCCTGCCCCACCGGCATCGCTCACACCTTCATGGCGGCGGAGGGGCTGCAACAGGCCGCCAAGGCGCTGGGCCATGCAATCCGGGTCGAAACCCAGGGCTCTGTCGGCGCGCAGGACGCGTTGAGCGACGAGGAAATCGCGGCCGCTGACGTCGTCCTGATCGCCGCAGACCGTGAAGTCGATGTGTCGCGCTTCGCTGGCAAGCGTCTGTTCAAGAGTGGCACCAAGCCGGCGATCAACGATGGGCAGAACCTGATCCGCAAGGCGCTGGCCGAGGCCGGGGTGCAGGCAGGTATCGCGACTACGGGCCGCCCGACCGAAAAGACCAAGGCCACCGGGCCCTACAAGCACCTGATGACCGGCGTGTCGTTCATGCTGCCGTTCGTCACTGCCGGCGGCCTGCTGATCGCACTGGCGTTCGCGCTCGGCGGCATCTATGCCTTCGACGATGCCCACAAGGGCACGCTGGCCTGGTCGCTGTTCCAGATCGGCGCCAAGTCCGGCTTCATGTTGATGGTGCCCGCACTGGCCGGTTACATCGCTTACTCCATCGCCGACCGCCCCGGCATTGCGCCCGGCATGATCGGCGGGCTGGTAGCAGTGAACATGGATGCTGGCTTCATCGGCGGCATCCTGGCTGGTTTCATCGCTGGCTACGGCGTGCACTGGATCAACCGTGCGCTGCGCCTGCCGCGCAGCCTGGAAGGCCTCAAGCCGGTGCTGATCCTGCCGGTGCTGGGCACGCTGCTGGTCGGCCTGTTGATGATGTACGTGATCGGTACGCCGGTCGCCGGGCTGCTGGCGTGGCTGACCGACTGGCTGCGCGGCATGCAGGGCGGCAGCGCGATCCTGCTTGGCCTGCTGCTGGGCGGCATGATGGCGGTGGACATGGGCGGACCCGTCAATAAGGCGTCCTACGCCTTCTCTACCGCATTGATTTCCAGCCAGGTCTACACGCCGATGGCGGCGACGATGATCGGCGGCATGACGCCGCCGCTGGGTATCGCACTGGCGACATGGCTGTTCAGCAACCGCTTCACCGCCGAGGAGCGCGGCACGGCCGGTGCCGCCGGCGTGCTTGGCCTCAGTTTCGTGACCGAAGGCGCGATCCCCTACGCCGCGCGTGATCCGCTGCGCACCATTCCGGCGCTGATTCTTGGTTCTGCCGTGGCAGGTGCGATCTCGATGGCCGCTGGCGTCGAGCTGAAGGTGCCGCACGGCGGCGTGTTCGTGCTGCCGATCCCGAACGCAGTCACTCACCTCGGCATCTACCTGCTGGCACTGCTGGCGGGCGTGGCCGTCACTGCAGTCGCGTTGCGCATCCTCAAGAAGCCGGTCACCACGCCGGCCTGATCCACCCCATCACCAAGCCCCTTCCACCTCCCCTGCGCACGCAGGGGCGCAGCGACCTACGCCCTGCACAAGGACCCTCGCCCATGACCCGCTCTTCCCGACACATGTTGCCGATGGCGATCGCGCTTGCCCTGCCATCCCTGGCCACCACCGCAGACGCGAGCGACGTCTTCACTCCCAGGCTCGCCTACACCGGCGAGGCGGCCGCCACGCTTGACGGCGGCAAGCGCAGCGGCACGGCCTATGCCGGCCAGCTGATGTTCGGCGCCGACGTGGACCTGGACGCCGCGTTCGGCTGGCGGGGCGCAACGATCAAGGCCTACGGCATCAACCGCCACGGCACCAATCTCGCCAACAGAAGCACGGGCAACAGCACCTCGGTGCAGGAGATCTACGGTGGCCAGGGAACGCGCCTGGCTAACCTGACGCTCGAGCAGAAACTGCTCAACGACCGACTGGTGCTGGAAGCAGGGCGAAGCGTCGCCAACATCCATCATCTCGGTTCGGAGTTGTGCCAGTACTTCCAGGGCAACTCGGCCTGCGGCAACCCGACCTACGTATTCCGTACCAGCAACTTCACCTGGTGGCCGGTATCGAGCTGGATGGCTGATGCCACGGCATGGGTGACGCCGGATGTCTACGTACGCGTCGGCGCGTACCAGGTCGACCCGAGCCAGGCCGAAGATGGCCAGCACGGTCTGAAATGGAGCACGAACCAGGCCACCGGGTGGATCGTGCCCTACACCATCGGCTGGCGCAGCCCAGCGTCGGCGCGCTTGAAGGCTCGCTACGAACTGGGTGGCTGGCAGGACAACTCGACCTACCGCGACCCGCTGCGCGATGCCAACGGCATTCCCGCGCTGCTCAGTGGCCAGGAGTACGCGACACGTCACGGTCGCTCAGGCGCGTTCGCCCGCTTCGAGCAGCAACTCACCAGTGATGGCGCCGGCCGCGGCCTGACCTTTTTCGGTGCGGCGCTCAAGGGCACCTCCGGCCAGTTGATCGAGGATCATTTCCTGCAGGCCGGGCTGGTGCAGAAAGGCACGTTCGCCCGGCGGCCGCAGGACAGCATCGCTTTCGTCGTGACCCAGCAGAAGTACAGCAGCATGGCGCTGGAAGACCTGCGCCTCGCCCGCGCCGCAGCCGGTGGCAGCGGCACCCCGCACGGGAGCCAGGTGATGATGGAGCTGAGCTATGGCATCCAGCTCACCCCGCAGCTTCGTGTTGCACCGAACCTGCACTACATCGTGCACCCCGACCAGTTCAATGAGCCCGCACGCCAGCACGACCTGCCGGATGCGCTGATCGCGGGCATGCGGATCGACTGGAACCTGTAGGAAATGTCAGGTGGTCCTGGGCGCGGCCCGTGTCAGGCACCGGGTCCACGGCCGGTCCAGGCGGAGTACCGACCGCCCGGCACCCGGATGATCGCCTGCCCTGGCCGGGGTTTCAGGTGCTGTCCGCCGCCCACGCCAGGTCGAACGTCAACGCGAGGCGCTGGCCGGGCTCCAGCCGGTGCGGCGCCAGCGTGAAGCCGTCCGGCGGACCGCTCTGCGGCTCGACACAGGTGGCGTGCGGCGTGCCGTCGTAGACCACCCAATGGTCGTGGTCCGAGCGCAGCCGCAGGCGCTGGCCTTCACGTATCAGCGTGATGTCACTGTCGGCGATGAAGCAGTCATCCCAGGGACCGGTGGTCGGATCCACACAGGGCAGCGTGGCAATACCTTCCCCGTCCCGCGGGTACATCGCACGAGGCGTGAACAGCAGCCGGTCCGGCTTCCGGAACCAGGGATGCCAGCCCAGCACCGCCGGCATCGCCTGCTCGCCGGCCTGGACCGAAAGGCGCATCTGCACGGTGTGGGCCTGTAGCTGCAGGTCCAGCATGGCAATGCCACCGAAGGGCCAGTAGCCGTCGTGCGGCAACGCCAGCGCCAACCTGGCTGCCGCCGCATCCAGCCGGTCGATCTGCCACGGTCGCGAGAAGCCCAACCCATGAATGGCATGCCCGTCGAAGTTGAGCGGCAGCCGATGCGGCCTGCCATCAAAGCGGAACGTTCCATGGCGGATGCGCCCGGCCCAGGGCACCATCGGGTAGCAGCCCCAGGCGATCGCAGCCGCCCCGCCCGCCTGCGCATCCACCAGCCACTCCACGCCCCGGTAACGCAGGTGCGCCACGCGCCCGCCCGCCCCTGCCGCGAGCGCAACCTCCAGTTCGCCGCATCTCAGCCAGTGCAGTTCACCGGCCGGCAGCGGGGCCAGCGCATCATCCACCGGCAGCATGCGCTCAGGCCCCATACGGATTGATCGTCCGGATGCTTCCGTCCGGCTCCATGTGCAGCGGCGTGCACTTGGCCGAGCGCAGGTGGGTGATGCCGCCGGACATCAGCGCATCGTGATAGAACAGGTACCACTGCCCTTCGAACTGGCAGATGGAGTGGTGGGTGGTCCAGCCCACGACGGGCGTGAGGATCACGCCAGCATAGGTGAACGGCCCGTACGGGCTGTCTCCCACGGCGTAGCACAGCTGGTGGGTGTTGCCAGTGGAGTACGACAGATAGTAGCGACCCTGGTACCTGTGCAGCCACGGGCCTTCGAAGAAGCGGCGCGCATGGTCGTCCGCACGCAGCGGCTGGCCATGCTCATCCAGGATCTGCACTTCGCGGGTGGGTTCGGCCAGCTCGGTCATGCCGGCGTCCAGGCGGCCCACGCGCGGCCCCAGGGCCGGCGCGCTGCCCTCGGGTTCCTCGTGGGCATCGCTGTACTGGTTGTCACGATACTTCTGCAGCTGCCCGCCCCAGATGCCGCCGAAGTACAGGTAGTGGCTGCCATCTTCGTCTTCGAACACGGCCGGGTCGATCGAGTACGCGCCCTTGATCGGCTCCGGCCGGGGCACGAACGGGCCCTCCGGCCGCGTACCGATCGCCACGCCGATGCGGAACCGGCCCTCGGCGTCCTTGGCCGGGAAGTACAGGTAGTAGTGGCCATCGCGGCAGGCGGCATCGGGGGCCCACATCTGTTTCCGCGCCCAGGGCACGTCGCGCACGTGCAGCGCCATGCCGCAATCCACGGCCGCGCTATCGGGCGTATCCATCTTCAGCACATGGTAATCCTGCATGCCGAAATGGCCACCTTCGTCGTCGAATGGCTGGCCACCGTCGATGTCGTGCGAGGGATAGATGTACAGGCGCCCCTCGAACACGTGCGCCGAAGGGTCGGCGGTGTAGATGTGGGTCACCAGCGGTTGCGAAATGGCGTGCGCGGTGAGTTGCGCAAGACGGGCTTTGCTGGCCTGGCCGTCTTCGCCGGCATGGAGGTCGATCATGGTTGTCATCTTGGCGTTACGCGGAGGCGTCGGCGGAACGTCGACGCAGGTGGAGGTCCTGCTCGATGCGGGTTTCGGTGCGCTTGTCGATCCTGTAGAAGAACAGCAGCGCCACGGCCAGCAGGAAAGGAAGGGAGCAGTAGACGCTTACGGTCAAGCGGATGCCCTGCACCACGCCCTCAGGCTGTTGCGCCAGTCCTGCCTGGTAGCCGTAGTGGGCAAGGATCGCGGCGACCAGCGCGCCGCCGACGCTGAGGCCGATCTTCAGCCCGCACAACATCGCCGAGAAGATGATCGCCGTTGCCCTTCGATGGTTCTTCCACTCCGAGTAGTCCGCGACGTCGGCGATCATCGCCCACAGCAACGGGATGGTGATGCCATAGCAGAAGCCATGCAGCATGAAGGCTGCGAACGCCACCGCCACCGCCGTGGGTGGGAACAGGTAGAAGGCCAGCAGGAACAGGGTCGAGACAAACAGGGCGCCACCGAAGACATCGCGCTTGCCGAAGCGATCCGCCAGCCGCCGTGATGCGCCAATACCCAGGATCATGCAGAGGATGCCGCACGCGTTGAACAGGCTGAACGCCGAGGTGGCCGCGTCCTTCGGCCAGGTGAACGCCGCGAAACCGGCGCTGGCCAGGGCGCCATTCAATGCACTGATCAGGCCGTTGAAGCCTGAGTTTTCCAGGAAGCCGGCCAGCGCCGCTTCGCTCATGTAGTACTGGAAGTAATAGATGTAGGTGCCGCCTTTCAACGCCAGGTTGATGAACACCAGCACGGTCAGCGCCAGCATCACCTGCCACGGGCGGTTGTGCAGCAGGTCCGAAAGGTCCTGCACTATGCCGCCGGTCTGCTCGCGCGTCGGCACGATGCGCTCGCGGGTGGTGGCGAAGGTGATCAGGAAGAACACCGTGCCGATCAGTGCGAAGGCGGTCATGACCTGTTCAAAGCCGCGCACCCGGTCGCCATTGCCCAGGATCAGCACCAGCGGCATCAGCAGCACCTGGATGATGAACTGCGCGATCATCACGGCCACGAAGCGGTAGGCCGACAGGCTGTTGCGCTGGGCCATGCTGCCGGTCAGCACGCCGCTCAACGCGGAGTACGGCAGGTTGTTCGCGGCATAAACGCAGACCAGCAGCGCGTAGGTGGCCAGTGCATAGATCACCTTTCCGCGCTCGCCCAGGTCGGGGGTGCTGAACGCCAGCAGCGACAGTACGCCAAAGGGAATGGCCGTCCACAGGATCCACGGGCGGAAGCGGCCCCAGCGGGTGGACGTTCGGTCAGCCGCGATGCCGATCAACGGCGTGAACACGAACGCACCCAGCAGGCCGACCACGAAGATGATCGTGGCCGCGGTGGCAGCTGGCAGGCGGTAGACGTCGGTGTAGAAGAACGCCAGGTACGTGATCAGGGTCTGGAAGATCAGGTTGGCAGCGAGATCGCCCAGGCTGTAGCCGAGCTTCTCGCGTACCGATAGCGCGTGTTCAGTGCTTGCCATGCAGCGGACATCCTGGAAAAGGGATCTGGTCGAAGGGGAATCGATGCCGGCGGGGGCGATCAGTCATGCGCGGGCACCACGGTGAACCTGCCCTGCGCACGTATATCGGCACTGGACGCCCCCACCCTGACCTCGTAGGCACCGGGCTGCACCGCGTACGCCGCACGCGCCTCGTCATAGTGGCGCAGGGCCTGCGCCGCCTCCAGGGTGAACGTCACCGTGCGGCGTTCGCCCGGGGCCAGCTGGACGCGCTGGAAGCCGCGCAGTTCCTGCACGGCATCGCCGCTGCTGGCATGCTCGCGCCGCACGTACAGCTGTACCACTTCGTCACCGCTGCGCGTGCCCGTGTTGGCGACATCCACTGCCACGCCCAGGCGGCCATCGGCGCGGAGGCTGTCTGCATCGAGGCGGAGCGTTCCATAGTCGAACCGCGTATACGACAGACCGTGACCGAACGGATACAGCGGCGTGCCGCGGAAGTAGCGATAGGTGCGGCCCTCCATGGCGTAGTCGTCGAATGCCGGCATCGCTTCGCCGGCCTTGTAGAACGTGACCGGCAAACGGCCGGCGGGATTGACGTCGCCGAACAGCGCCTGGCCGACAGCGGTGCCGCCGCGTTGCCCCGGATACCAGCTCATCAGGATCGCCGGCAGATGCGCCTGCGCCCAGTCCACGGCGATGGCCGAGCCACCGGTGAGCACCATCACCACCGGCTTGCCGGTGCCGTGCAGGGCCTCCAGCAGGGTGCGCTGCGGCGCGGGCAGCCGCAGGTCGGTACGGTCGCCACCGGCAAAGCCCGGGTAGTTGACCGTCATCTCTTCGCCTTCGACATCGCCGGTGAGGCCACCGACGAACACCACCACATCGGCATCGCGTGCTGCATCCAGCGCTTCGTCGAAGGGCGCCTTGGCGCCGGGCATGCGCCACCCAAGGCGCACGCCCGCATCGCGCTGGTCATCGTAGTACTCCAGTGTCAGCGCATAGGCACGCCCGGCCTGCAGGTCCAGTTCGACGCCCTCGGCATGGAGGCGATCAGTATTCACCCAATGATCGATCACACGCTTGCCGTCCAGATACAGGCGGTAGCCATCATCGCCGGCCACCTCCAGCCGGTAACGGCCGGACACGGGTGGCAGCAATTGGCCACTCCAGCGGATGCTGAAGCGGTCGTTGGGAATCCCCTGCCCCGGTGCCGCTTCGCCGCGTGCCAGCAGGTTGTCGGTCGGCGAGCCGCGGTCCCAGCGGAAGCCGATCTGCGCGTCGGTACGCACCAGTGCCGGAGTGCCGGACAGGTCGGGCGTGCGGAAGTACTCACCGCGCAGGCCACGCTCGGGCGAGTCCGCTGAGGGCCGCAGGTAGGTCGGCTCGATCAGCGGTGTGGCGCCGGGATCGTCACGGCCTTCCACGAGGTCGACGCCGCGGGCATAACGCACTTCAACGCCCTTGGCCGCCTCGCGTATGCCCTGCAGGATCGTCACCGGCGCGGCCGGTGTGCCGAAGTAGTTGCCGAGCAGCGCCATGGTGTCGTCGGCGGTGGGTCCAACCACGGCAATGCGCATGGTGTTGCGTGACAGTGGCAGGATGCCGTCGTTCTTCAGCAGCACCAGCGATGCCTGCGCGGCCTTGAGCGCGAGCGCATCATGGGCCGGCGCCTGGTTCACCGAGGCGGGAATGCGCGCCCAGCGCACCCGCTCCGCTGGGTCGAACATGCCCAGGCGCATCCGTGCGGTGAACAGGCGGGTCACTGCATCGTCGATCTCCGCCTCGCTGATCAACCCCTGGCGCACGGCCGAGGGCAATGTGGCGTACTCCTGGCCGCATTCCAGCTCGGTGCCGTTCCTCACCGCCAGCGCCGCAGCGGCTTCGCGCGTGGTGACGATACGGTGGTGCTTCCAGATATCGACGATGGCCCAGCAGTCCGAGACCACGTAGCCCTTGAAGCCCCAGTCGCGTCGAAGCACATCGCGCAGCAGGAAACGGCTGGCACTGGCGGACTCGCCGTACACGCGGTTGTAGGCGCCCATGACCGCATCCACTTCGCCCTCCTTCACCAGCGCCTCGAACGCCGGAAGGTAGGTGTCATACAGGTCGCGCCGGCTGGGCCGTGCATCGAAGTGATGGCGGTCGGCCTCCGGTCCGCTGTGCACGGCCAGATGCTTGGCGGTGGCGTCCAGCTTGCGGTAGACGGGGTCGTCGCCCTGCAGGCCACGTACGAAGGCCACGCCCATGCGCGCGGTGAGGTACGGGTCCTCGCCATAGGTTTCCTGTCCGCGCCCCCAGCGCGGGTCGCGGAAGATGTTGACGTTCGGCGACCAGAAGGTCAGGCCCTGGTAACGGCCATGCGCGCCTTCGCGGAGGAACTGGTGGTGCTTTGCGCGGGCCTCGTCGCTGATGGTCGTGGCCACCTGCCCCATCAACGGTACATCGAAGGTCGCGGCCAGGCCGATTGCCTGCGGAAACACCGTGGCCTGCCCTGCCCGTGCGACGCCGTGCAGTCCCTCGTTCCACCAGTCGTAGGCGGGTACCCCCAGCCGTTCGATCGCCGGCGCGGCGTTCTGCATCTGCGCGGCCTTCTCTTCCAGCGTCATCTGCGCGACGAGTGCGGCGGCCCGTTGCTCGAAGCTGGCCGAAACGTCCAGCCAGGGCCGTGGCGCGGCCGCGGACGCGGCGGCCGCCACGCAGGTCAGTACGAACAGGGCGGCCCCACCGCGCAGGGTACGGCGGCGGGCCTTGGACGAAATCGACAGCCTCATTTGCTTCTCCCGGTGCGCTCGTCGCGCGCGAAAGGACCCAGCAGTGCGCCCACGAAGCCGCCTGCCCGGTCCGTACTCAGAACGGTGCCGTCCACCTCGCCTGCGAGCAGTTGCCAGCCCTGCCCATCGCCGGTGTCGAACGAGAACGCATAGTCGCCCTCGTTGCCGGCAATCTTCAGGCGCAGTGCTGCAGGCACCGGTACTTCACGGCTGGCCAGCGTCCGCGTGCTGCGGCCACCGTCGCGCGCTTCGAGGAAGAGCGAGAGGCGCCCCCCGCCAAGGTCACGAACGCCAAGGAAGTACCAGTACGCCTCGCTCTGGAACGCCGCCAGACCGGCGGCGACTCCGGAAGCTGGCGGGGTCATCGCGGTGCTCGCCTCGAAGCGCAGATGCTGCTGGCGCCGGCCAAGAAACGCCGGATTGCGCAGCGTGTCCAGATCCTCGGCGAGCGGGTGCACGGCCAGCATGCCGGGGCGCGTGGCCAGGTCGGCCCAGGCATGCCTGGGCACCCGCACGCGCAGCCACTGTGGATCAAGTGTCGGGCCATCGAAATTGTCGCGCGCTACGAAATTGCCGGTCGAAGGGGCCTGGGATGCCTCGCCCTGCATCCACGCGGGGGCCTTGGCCACATAGGGAATGGCCTGGTCAACCGGCAGGATCTGCGGCCAGCCATCCTGCCAGCGCACCGGCAACAGGTAGGTCTCGCGCCCGGTGTTGTAGTGCCGCTTCTGGTAGTTGCGGCTGGCCAGGAACACCGCCCACCACGAGCCATCCGGGCCTTCGACCAGGTCGGCATGGCCGGCATTGGTGATCGGAAGTGGACGGTCGTCCGGCAGTTCGCGCTGGGTCAGGATCGGATTGCCCGTATAGGGAACGTAGGGGCCCCACACCGTGCGGCTGCGCAGCACCACCTGCGAATGCTGCGGCCCGGTACCTCCTTCAGCGTCGGACAGGTAATACCAGCCCTCCCGCTTGTAGATATGCGGTCCCTCGATCCAGATGGGATTCTTCGCCGGCTCCACGCCTCCATCAACCAGCACCCGGCGCGGCCCGACCGGCCTGAATGCCGCCAGATCGATCTGCTGCATCCAGATGGCGCGGTGCCCGTCGTAGCGCGGCGGGCCGGGCGGTGCATCGTTGTTGACCAGGTATACCTTGCCGTCATCGTCGAAGAACAGTGACGGGTCGATGCCATCGATGCCGGGCAGCCAGTGCGGATCGGACCACGGACCGGCCGGATCGCGCGCGGTGGCGATGAAGTTGCCACCACTGTCGGTGGCGGTGGTGACGACGTAGAAGGTACCGTCGTGGTACTCGATGGTCGGCGCGAAGATGCCGCGCGAGACGCTCAGGCCGTCGAAATCCAGTTGCGTGGGGCGGTCAATCACATTGCCGATCTGCTTCCAGTGCACCAGGTCGGCACTTTCGAACACCGGAATGCCCGGGAAGTAGGTGAAGCTGGAATTGACCAGGTAGAACCGGCCGTTCGCGCGCACGACGCTGGGATCGGCATGGAAGCCGGCCAGGACAGGATTGCGGTAGTGGCCGGCCGGCAGGGGCACTTCAAACGCCTGGTCATTGCCGCGGTACTCGAACCAGTCGAAGTACACCGGGGGAGCATCCGGCGGCGCGCTGGCCCGGGTGGTTGCGGCCGACAGCAGGAACAGCGCCCCCAGCAGGTGGCGCGCCATCGACCTCAGGCCGGCCCTGTCGCGGGCCAGAGGGGACTGCTTGGACAACGTCATCATCGTCGGGCCTCGGCTTCGGCAATGGGAAGTTCGAACGGGCCGGCCGGCGCCCCGCTGCGGTCGCGCAGCGTGCACACCGGGCCATCGGCCCAGCAGTAGCGCACATGCGTTGCGCGCGTGGACAGCGGGCCGCGCAGCAGGATCCGGCGCGCATCCAGTCCGGCATCGGCGTACTCGCAGTGGCGCGTATGGCCCCTTGCCTCGCACAGTTCAAAGCCGATCGGACGCAGTGCGCCGGTCGCGGTGAGCGCGCCTTCGACATCCTCGAACGCAATGGCGACGCCCGTGGGCGTCCGCACGGCGGTGACCGCTCGCGGGCCCGACGGTGCTACGCCCTGCTCGCCGTACACCACATGGCGCGCCACGCGCGCCAGGCGGCGCCCGAGCTCCTGCTTGTTCGGCGGATGGATGTCGTAGGCGTCGCCGATGTCGATGGCAATGGCAAGACCGCTCTGCGCATCCTCGGCCGCGACGCGCCGCTGCGCCTCACGCACCTGCGCCCAGCCGCTGTCGGCGGGCGCAGCCGGCGGCTGGCCGTAGCCGGCCAGTTGTACCAGCAGCAGTGGCGTGCGCGCACCGAACTGCCGTCGCCAGTCCTCGCGCAGCGCACGCAACCGCACTGCATAGGCCGCACCATCGCCGGTGTTCGATTCACCTTGATACCAGAGCATGCCGCGCAGCCCGAAGCCGCCGAGCGGCGCGATCATTCCGTTGTACAGCGTCGACAGCCCGGTGGCGGCCTGCCAGGGGGCAAACGGCGGCGCCTGTTGGCCCGGCGCAACCCGATACATCCACGGTCCCTGCAGTGGCACCCGCTCGCCGGTATCGAACTGCAGGCGGTGTGCCGTTGAAGGACCGGCCAGGCCGCCTTCGCCGTAGGTGTCCAGCACGTTGACCGCAATGCTGTTGGATCCTGCCTTCAGCAGGCCATGTGGCAACGGGTAGCGCCTCTCGCCGGCGCCGTACTGGCTGCCGACGGCGACCCCGTTCACCCAGGTCACGTCCACCTCGTCAGCCGATGCCAGCTCCAGGGTCGCGCCGCGTGCAGCCTGTTCAGCGCTCAGCATCACCTGCGTGCGATACCAGACCATGCCGTTGTAGTCGGCAAGTGCGGGCTCGTTCCACCGCTCCCATGCGCCCAGTGTGGCCGGTGCGCGCGACCATCCGCGGTCATCGGCATCCGTCCGCCATGGTGCGTCACCTGACAGTGCGCCCTCGCGTGAGGCCCACCAATGCTGCCAGTAGCGACCCCAGCGTGCATGTGCCTGCTGCGGGTCGTGGGCAGACTGAGCAAGGATGTCCAGGGGCTCGTCCATGCCGCCCTGCCCGCGCAGCACGCCCGTGCTGGTCCACGCCTCGATCCGGGACCCGCCCCACGCCGCCTGGATCAAGCCCATCGGCACGGCAGCCGTGCGCTGCAGCTCGCGCGCGAAATAGAAACAGGCTGCGGAGAAGTCGCGCACCCTGTCGGGGGTTGCCGTTGTCCATGCAGGGTCGCCCTTGAAGCTCTCCTGTGCCTGCGCGGCCCCCTCCTGCGGCACGGTGAACAGCCGGATCCGTGGCATCGTGGCCGAGGCGATCTCGCTGGCAGCGTTGAGCGAGCGCCACACCGGCAGCTCCATGTTCGACTGGCCCGAGCACAGCCATACGTCGCCCATCAGCACATCGCGTGCCGTCTGCCGGCGCGTTCCGTCGTTTACCTCCAGCGTGTAGGGACCGCCAGCGGCGACCGGGGACAGCATCGCCTGCCAGCGGCCTGCGGCGTCCGCCCGGCTGCTCACCGCCTGCCCCGCAAACGTCACGGAAACCGGCTGCCCGGGGCCTGCGCGCCCCCAGACCGCAATGGGCCGGTCGCGCTGCAGGACCGCGTGATCCTTGAACAGGGGATGCAGCAGTCCCGTCGTTTCCCGCGCCGCGGCCGGCATCGCCACTACTGCCGCAGCCATCATCAACAGCGCACACCCGACCGCTTCGAACCTGCTCATCGGCCATCCCCCGGTGCGAACGGAAACTGCAAGGCCTGGTAGTACGACAACGGATGCGGCGGCGGCCGCTCGCCGGCGGGCAGTGGCCGGCCACTAAGCGACTGGAAGTACGCCACGCTGGCGTCACGCCACCATTGCGCTTCGTTGTGCTGGATCTGCAGGAACGCCGCGACGTGCCGATGCCGCTGCGGATCGATCCGGTCGCTCAGGCCGGCCCAGGTCGCCTGCATCGACTGCACCTGGCGCACACCGCGCGAATAGCGCCCGACCAGTTCGTCCCAGAGCGTCCTGCCCGAGCGCATGCGGCGGTCCCACGGCACATGATGGAACCACAGCAGCAGCGACTCGGGCACCCGCTCGGGGTCGCCATAGACCTCGGCCACCTGCGGCGCGTACTGGCACACGGCGTTGCTTCCGCTGGCGCTGCGGTCAAAGCCGATGCCCTTGCTATCTGCGCGGTGGTAGTACACCGACGTCCAGTCCGCACGCGGGCCGCCGTCCACCCAGGGGCCGGGGCCGTAGTGATGGCCGCGTGCCATCAGGTGATGCAGGCCCAGCGGCGTCATGTAATCCACCACCGCCTCGCGCGAGTCCATCATCATCCGCACGATCGGGCCGGTCACCTGCGGGTCGGGCGAGAAGGTCAGCGCTGCCCAGTCTTCGGCAATCGCGCGCGCGGATTCCTGCGGGTTCCAGGCCAGTCGGCCGAAGGCGTACCAGTTGGCCTGATCGAAGTGCGAGCCACTCCAGGTGCGGTCCACGCCGATGTTGGCGACGCCGGCGATACCGGTCAGCGCATGACCCTCCAGCGAGCCATCGACCACGCGGGAGACCGTGGAGCCTTCGCCGCGTGCATGGGTGTCGGCCTGCAGCACTTCTTCGTAGAGCGTTCCCAGGTACACCAGGTGCGTCGCAAAACCCAGGTACTCCTTGGTGATCTGCAGCTCCATCATCAGCGGCGTGCGCGGCATCGCGCCAAACAAGGGGTGGAACGGCTCGCGCGGCTGGAAGTCGATGGGGCCGTTCTTCACCTGCACGATCACGTTGGGGCGGAAGGCGCCGTCCAGCCCGACAAACTCGCTGTATGCCTGCTTGGCGCGATCTTCGGGAACCTCGTGCGAGTACACGAAGGCCCGCCACATCACCACACCGTTGTAGGGCGCCAGCGCGTCGGCCAGCAGGTTGGCGCCGTCGGCATGGGAACGACCGTAATCCTGCGGGCCGGGTTGCCCTTCGGAGTTCGCCTTGACCAGGAAGCCGCCAAAATCCGGAATGCGCGCATGGATCTCATCGACCTTGTCGCGCCACCAGCGCCGCACAGCCGGATCCAGGGGATCAGCCGTTGCCAGGCCGCCGAGTTCGATGGGTGCACTGAAGCGCGCGCTCAGGTAGACCCGGATGCCATAGGGGCGGAACAGGTCGGCCAGCGCGGCGGCCTTGGCCAGATAGGCCGGCGACAGGCTCATCGCACTGGCATTGACGTTGTTGAGGACGGTGCCGTTGATGCCGAGCGAGGCGTTGGCACGGGCGTAATCGGTGTAGCGCGGGTCACGCCACTGCGGCAACGTCTGCCAGTCCCAGAGCGAGCTGCCTGCATAGCCACGCTCGACGTAACGATCCAGGTTGTCCCAATGGTTGAGCAGACGCAGTGCGACCCGAGGCGACTCACGCACCTCCAGCCCCCGCAACGACATGCCACGCTGCAGCAGGCGCAGCAGATGGAAGGTGCCGTACAGCACGCCGACATCCTGGCGTGCCGCCACCAGCAGCACATCGCGCCCCCCGGTCCGGACCTGCCGGATCAGGAAGCCCTCGTCGCCCAACGTGGCGATCTCGTTGCCGAACGCGGCAACCAGCGCCGAAGACTGCGGCGTACCCAGCACCAGGGCATGGTCGGTAGTGATTGCCGTTCGCATTGGCGGGGCCGTTCCCAGCAATCCAGAAAGGCTGCGCGCAAGCTCGTCGCGGGTAGCGCGCTGCATCGGCGTGCAATCCGGGGCCACCACTTCGGCCAGTTGCCGCCGGTAATCGGCAGCGACCGTTGCGGCAACCGGCTGGTAGCGCATCCACAGCGCATAGCCATCCTCCGCCCGTGCCCCGCCAGCACAGGCCAGCAGCACGACCACGGCCCACAGGCGCGTGCCGACAGCGCGCAACAACGGCGTTAACATGCGCCTTTGTAGACTACGTCCGGGCCCGGGGCAGCGCATCATCGTCCTTCGCACCCGCGCGGCAGCGCCACCAAGAACAAAGGGATCGTGCATTGGACAAGCCGAAGAAATCGGTTCGCCGCAGAACCGCAGGCGTGACGATCGACGAGGTTGCGGCCCTTGCCGGCGTTTCGCCGATGACCGTGTCGCGGGTGATCAACCAGGGCAAGGTGCGCGACGTCACCCGCGAGCGCGTGCTGCGCGCCGTGCGTGAGCTGGGCTATACGCCCAATCTTGCCGCCAGTTCGCTGGCCGCCGCACAGCACACGCGCATTGCGCTGATCTACACCAACCCCAGCGGCGCCTACCTGCGTGAACTGCTGGTGGGCCTGCTGCGCGTCGCCTCCAGTTCCGCCATCCAGCTGGTCATCGACTACTGGGACAACCTGGATGCCGAATCCGAACGCAGGGCGGCGCGCGCGCTCGCCGGACGCGTCGACGGGGTGATCCTGCCGCCGCCCCTGTGCGAATCGCAGGCCGCCGTAAGCGAACTGGTCAAGGCTGGCATACCGGTGGTGGCCATCGCATCGGGGCGCCTGAGCGAGGCCCTGTCCTGCGTCCGCATCGACGATTTCAGTGCGGGCAGGGAAATGACCGATCACCTGCTCCGGCAGGGACACACCCGCATCGGCTTCATCCGTGGGCGCGATGACCTGAGCGCAAGTGCGCTCCGCTACGACGGCTTCGTCACCGCCCTGCGCGAGGCCGGGCTGGCGGTGGACCCTGGCCTGGTCCAGCACGGTGACTACACCTACCGGTCCGGCCTGGCCGCGGCCGAGAAGCTGCTGTCCCAACGCCGGCCACCGACGGCGATTTTCGCCAGCAACGACGACATGGGCGCCGCCGCCATCTCGGTGGCGCATCGGCGCGGGCTGGAAGTGCCGCGCGACCTGTCGGTCGTGGGTTTCGATGACACCTCGGCCGCCACCACCGTGTGGCCGGAACTGACCACGATCCACCAGCCCATCGCCTCGATGGCCAACGCGGCCGTCGACATCCTGCTGCGCACCATCCGCCGTCCGGCGGCGGACGCAACGGTGCTGCGCGATCATGTGATGCCGCATCGGCTGATCGCACGCGATTCGGTCGCCGCGCCACCCCGGCGGCGGTAGCGCAGGCATCATGCTCCGCATCCGAGGGTGACCTCGGCTTCGTTCAGCGCACCCAGCGCGACGCGTGACACGGAGATCGTCATCGCATCGCCCGTCACCACCGACCACGGTCGGTCGATCGCGTCCAGCTTGGCGCCCGCCTTGGCCAGGCACTTCAGCGGCACGCCAACACGCTTCCACTGGCCTTGTGGAAGCGCCGCCAGCGACGACCCGATGGCGATGCGTGCCGAGCAGCCCGCGCCGCAACCGACCGACAGCCACACCTCACCCTGCGGCGCAGCGTCGACCCGCAGCGTGGTCAGCAGCATCAGGTCGCCGTTGGATTCGCGCTGCAGGTCCAGCGCCGTGTGCGACTGCAGTGCAGCGACGGCCTCGCCCTTGCCTGACCAGGCCAGGCGTCGCCCATCCTCCTGCGCCAGATGATCCACGCCGGTGATCTTCAGCCGGTCATCTGGCAATGCGTCCGGTACGCGGGTCACGGTCAGGCCCTGGCCAGCGGCATCCTCGAGTCGCAGCGCCATGCCAGGGCCTGCGTCACCACGCGCGAAGTAGACGCCGGTCGCGCCCTCGTTGCCGGTCACGCCCGATGCCTCCGGCAGCGCGGCCAGGTCGCCGTTGTCGGCGTAGGTCAGGCCGAAGCCGAACGCAAACAACGGATCGTAGTCCTTCTGGCCAACGTTGTTGGCGTACTGGGTGGCGGTGCGCGGCCAGCTGAAACTGAGCTTGCCCTTGAAATCGTGCTGCACGCGGCCATCGCTTCCGCGCAGCAGTACATCGGCAATGCCGGCGCCTTCCGAGCCCGGCAGCCACGCAGCCACGAAGGCATCGGCGGCATTGATTTCCCGGTTCACCCAGAGCGGCCGCCCGCTCAGGAAAACCGCAACAACCGGTATGCCTTCGGCCTTGAGCCGCTTGAGCAGCGCCAGGTCCGTTTCGTTGCCGGGCTTGTAGGCCAGCGTCGGCCGGTCTCCCTGGAACTCGGCATAGGGGGCTTCGCCAAACACCACCACCGCCACATCGGGCCTCACTGCATAGCGACCGTCAACGGCAAGCACGGCTTCACCACCCGCCGCGCTGGCCTGGCGCGCGATGCCCTCATAGATCGTGTCCGCATTGGGGAAGTCCTTGCCGGTGGTGCCGGTGCCCTGCCAGTTGAGCGTCCAGCCGCCCGCCTGCTTGCCGACATCGTTGGCACCGTCGCCGGCCACGAGGATCCGCTGCTTCGGAGACAGCGGCAGGACGTGGTCCTGGTTTTTCAACAGGACCAGCGATTCGCGCACGGCCTGCCGGGCGACCGCGCGATGTGCCGGCGCGCCGATCAGTGCGAACTGCCCGCCGACGGCCCGCGTGGATGGCCTGCCGGCCTCGAACAGCCCAAGGCGGAACTTGACCCGCAGGATCCGGCGCACTGCATCGTCCAGCCGCTGCGTCGTGATCCGGCCGTCCTTGACCGCAGCCAGCGTCGTCTCGTAGAAGCCCTTCCAGCTGTCCGAAGCCATCGCCATGTCCAGGCCCGCGATGATGGTGGCCGGGCAGTCTGTGGTGGTGCAGCCCTTGACCTGTCCATGACCATTCCAGTCACCCACCACGAAGCCACCGAAGTTCATGCGGCCCTTGAGCACATCGGTGAGGTAATGCCGGTGCCCATGCATCTTTTCACCGTTGACGCTGTTGAACGACGCCATTGCGGTCTGCGCGCCGGCGGCGATTGCCGGCGGGTATCCGGCCGCGTGGATGCGCACCAGATCTGCCTCGCTGATACGGGTGTCGCCCTGGTCCTTGCCGTCAGTGGTGCCCCCATCGCCCAGGAAGTGCTTCACCGAGGCGATTACATGGCGGCCATCGAGGAACTCCGGTGTTCCCACCCTGCCCTGCAATCCCTCCACCATGGCGGCGGCATAGCTGGCCACCACCTCCGGCGATTCGGAGTAGCCTTCGTAGGTGCGTCCCCAGCGATCATCCTGGGGTACCGCAACGGTCGGCGCGAACGTCCACTCCATGCCGGTGACGCGGGTCTCCAGCGCGGTGATGCCACCGATCTGCCGCAGCAGCTCCGGATTGCGCGTGGCGCCCAGCCCGATGTTGTGCGGGAACAACGTGGCACCCATGATGTTGCTCTGCCCGTGCACGGCATCGATGCCGAACAGCAGAGGGATGGGCTTGCCGCCTTTGGACGTATCCATGGAGGCGTCGTAGAACGCGTCGGCCAGCGCCAGCCATTCGGCCGGCGAGGCGTCATAGCGGCCGCCAGGATCGGAGTTGCCTCCGGCCAGGATCGAGCCGAGGCGGTAGCGGCGCACGTCGTCGGGGGTGACGCTGGCGATGTCGCCCTGCACCAGCTGGCCGACCTTTTCCTCCACCGTCATGCCGGCCATCAGGTCGGTGATGCGCTTCTCCAGTGCCGGATCCGCGGCCAGCGGCCAGGCGACCTTCGGCCAGGGATCATTGTCGGTAGCTGCGGCGGCGGCAGCCCGGTCCTGGCCGCGGCAGCCGAGCAATCCCAGCATCAGTGCGGCGACCAACGCGCCGCTGCGGATTACCAAGGCCTGCGATGTCATGGCGCTCATCCTTCCATCTGCTCCAGTTCCTTGCCCTTGGTCTCGTGCACATGCCGGACCACGAAAATCACCGAGATCACGGCAGCCACCAGGTAGATGCCGTAGGTGGCTGCCAGCCCTGCCGCGGCCAGCAGCATCGGGAACGTCACCGTGACCACGAAGTTGGAGGTCCATTGCGCTGCGCCAGCGACCGCCAGTGCCGAACCGCGGATCTGGTTCGGGAACATCTCGCCCAGCATCACCCACATCACCGGCCCCCAGGACAGATTGAAGAACACGACGTAGGCATTGGCCGCCACCAGCGCCAGCGTGCCCATGCGACCGGGCAGCTGCAGGTGCCCGTCCGCCAGCGAACCGCTGGCAAAGGCCACCACCACCAGTGCAAGCGACAGCGACATCCCTGCCGAGCCGAACCACAGCAGGGGCTTGCGGCCGATCCGGTCAATCAGCAGTACCGTGACCACGCATGCACCGATGCTCAGCGCGCCGGACAGCACGTTGATCAGCAGCGCGTCGTTTTCGGAAAAGCCGACCGCCTGCCACAGCACGGCGCCGTAATAGAACACCACGTTGATGCCGACCAGCTGCTGGAAGCAGGCCAGCCCGACGCCGACCCAGACGATCGGGCGGATCCGCCCGGTCGCCCGGCTCTTCAGGTCGGACAGGCGAGGGCGATGATGGTCGTTGGACAACGAGGCATCGATCTCCTCGAGCGTGGCGCGGGCCTTGTCGCTACCCAGCAGCCGGGTCAGCACCCGCAGTGCATCGTCCTTGCGCCGCTTCACCACCAGGTAGCGCGGGCTCTCAGGAATGGTCAGCAACAGCAGCAGGAACAGCAGCGATGGCGCGGCCTGCATCCAGAACATCCAGCGCCAGGCGGCCTGCCCACCCCACAGCGGTTCGGTCGACGCGCCCGCTGCAGCCGCCAGCAGGTAGTTGGACAGGAAGGCAGCGGTGAGCCCGGTGATGATGGCGATCTGCTGCACCGTAGCCAGTCGGCCGCGATAGCGGGCTGGAGCGACCTCGGCAATGTAGGCCGGCGAGATCACGCTGGCCGCGCCTACCGCGAATCCGCCCACCACCCTCGCCGCAATGAACCAGCCCGACGAGACCGCCGCCCCGGCACCGAGCGCCGACAGCAGGAACATCACTGCCGAAAGGATCAGCACGTTGCGACGGCCGAGGCGGTCGGCCAGCCGTCCAGCACTGAACGCGCCCACCGCACAGCCCAGCAGCATCGACGCGATCTCGAAGCCCTGCATCCATTCGCCGGACCGGAACGCCTGGTGCAGGCCATCCTGGGTGCCATTGATCACACCGCTGTCGAAGCCGAACAGAAAACCGCCAATCGTCGCTACCACGCTGATCAGTACGATCAGTCGTGTGTTTTCACCGCTGCCTGCTGCCTGGTTCATCCCCGTCCCCTTGAGTGCACCGTTGCGCCCTTCGCCTGCCGCGCTCAGCGCAGCAGGTATTGGTTGAGCAGGTTTTCGTAACGCTCCTGCTTGCCGCTGGTCTGGCGCGGTTCGCCGAGCCGGGAGGCCAGTGCCGCCAGGTCCGGCAGGCTGAGCGTGCCACGCTCGAAATCCTGGCCGGCACCGCTGTCGAAACTTGCGTAGCGCTCCTTGCGCCATTGCTCCCAGGGCGACTCGGTCAGCAGTGCATGGGCAACCTCCAGGCCGCGTGCGAACGCGTCCATGCCGCCAATGTGGGCAATGAACAGATCCTCCAGGTCGGTCGACTCGCGGCGCACCTTCGCATCGAAGTTCAACCCGCCCTCCAGCCCACCCTGGCGCAGCACGACCAGCATCGCGCCGACGGTGTCGTACAGATCGCTGGGGAACTGGTCGGTGTCCCAGCCGTTCTGCGCGTTGCCGCGGTTGGCGTCGATGCTGCCCAGCAGGCCGTGATCGGACGCGACCTGCAGATCGTGCTCGAAGGTGTGCCCGGACAATGTGGCGTGGTTGGCCTCGATGTTGAGCTTGAAGTCCTTGTCCAGCCCATGCTCCTTCAGGAAACCCACCACCGTGGCACTGTCGAAGTCGTATTGGTGCTTCATCGGCTCCATCGGCTTGGGCTCGATCAGGAAGTTGCCCTTCAGGCCAATGCTGCGGCCGTAGTCGCGGGCCATGGTCAGGAAGCGTGCGAAGTGCTCGATCTCGCGCTTCATCTGGGTATTGGCCAGCGACGCATAGCCCTCGCGTCCGCCCCAGAACACGTAATGCTCGCCGCCCAGCTCGACCGTCGCTTCCAGTGCAGCCTTGACCTGCACGGCTGCACGCGCGACTACCGCGAAGTCGGGATTGGTCGATGCGCCGTTCATGTAGCGCGGGTGCGAGAACAGGTTGGCCGTGCCCCACAGCAGCTTCACGCCGGTGGCCTCCTGGCGCGCCTTGGCCAGGCCCACCATGTGCGCGAGGTTCTTCTGGTACTGGCCGATGTCATCGGCATCCGGCGCCAGGTCGATGTCGTGGAAGCACCAGTACGGCACGCCCAGCTTCGTGAAGAACTCGAACGCGGCGTCCACCTTTGCCTCGGCCGTGGCCAGCGGCGACGATGCCTCCCACGGGAACTGCCGGGTGCCCGGGCCGAACGGATCGTGCCCGGCATTGCAGAAGGTGTGCCAGTAGCACACGGCGAAGCGCAGATGCTCCTGCATGGTCTTGCCGCCGATGACCCGCTTGGCATCGTAGACCTTGAAGGCAAGCGGATTGTCCGAGCCCTTGCCCTCGAACGGAATGCGGCCGACGCCGGGGAAGTACTCCTTGGCGCCGATGAAGGGCTGCGTGCTCATGGTGCGTGCTCCTGTCGTTGTACGGGGTGTCGTGGAGGAGCCATCAGCCGTGCTGCAGCGGCGTGATGGCATCAAGATGGCTGAGGAAGCGTGCGTAGGCCCGTGCATAGGCTTCGCTGCGGTCCGGATCCGGCCGTGCGGACAGCGCGGGATCGACGGTGACGTGGCGCGCGGTGATGTCGCTGATCGGGGTGGCGTCTCCCTGCGCCCTGGCGAACGCCCACAACGCCTGTAGCGCCGCTCCAAATGCCGCACCTTCCGCATGCACCGGGACGTCCACCGGCAGGCCGAACACATCAGCCACCAGCTGACGCCAGGCTGCGCTGTTGCTGCCACCGCCGGTGAGCACGATGCGATCGAACTGCATGCCTGCGCGGACAAAGGCGTCGTAGCCGTACTTCAGGCTGTAGGTCGCGCCCTCCATGGCGGCGCGGTACACATGCGCCGGGGTGAAATTGGCGGTGTCCAGGCCAGCCAGCACGCCCTTGCCCAGCGGCAGGTCAGGGGTACGTTCGCCATTGAGGAACGGCAGCATCACCAGCCCGCCTGCTCCCGGTGGCGTCGCGCGCAGGTGCGCATCGCCGTCGCGAGTGCTGAAGCCGAAGGCACGGGCCACCTGTTCGGTCGCCACGGTGCAGTTCATGGTGCAGATCAGCGGGAGCCAGCCCCCCGTCGACGAGCAGAACGCTGCCCAGGCGCCGTCGGTATCGATCACCGGCGATCCGGAGTAGGCAAACAGCGTTCCGGAGGTTCCCAGGCTCATCGCCAGCCGACCTTCCGTGACGCAGCCGGTGCCGATCGCCGCCATCATGTTGTCGCCGCCGCCAACGGCCACCTTCACCGCCGTCGGCAGCCCCAGCGCGGCTGCCGCAGCAGGCGCGATATCGAACAGCGCATCGGGTGATGCGATGGGCGGCAGGCAGGCGGCAAGATCACGATCAGGGTCGGTTGCGCGCAGCAGCTGCTGCGACCAGGTGCGTGTGCGCACGTCCAGCCAACCGGTTCCAGACGCATCGCCAAGCTCGCAGAACCGCTGCCCGGTCAGCACGAAGTTCAGGTAGTCGTGTGGCAGCAGGATGGTCGCCATCCGCGCGTAGGCGTCGGTACGGTGGATCCGGGTCCAGGGCAGCTTGGACGCTGTGTAGCCGGCCAGGATCGGGTTGCCCGCCAACGCGATGGTCCGTTGCAACCCGCCCACGGCGTCCATGATCTGGATGCACTCGGCCGAGGTGCTGGTGTCGCACCACAGCTTGGCCGGCGCCAGTACTTCACCAGCATCATCAACCGGCACGAACCCATGCTGCTGGCCCGATACCGCCAGCGCGACGATGCGAGCGCGCAGCGAGGGATCGATCCGGGCAAAGCAGTCGCGCAGGGCCGACACCCAGTCGGCAGGCGCCTGTTCACGGCTGCCGTCGGTGCCGCTGTCCAGCGCGAGCGGCGCGCTGGCCGAGGCCACAACCGCCTGCTTCCGCGGGTCATAGACCAGCACCTTCAGGCTCTGCGTCCCTGCATCGATTCCTGCAACCAGACCCATCGAAACCGCCTCCATTCAAAAAAGGTAGCGCTAACATTCCGTGGACTCAAAAAAGGGGCGTGATGTTCAGCCCCTCCTTGCCACCGCTCGCGTCATCGCCACCGGTGTTGCCGCACTGTAACCAGCTGCAGCGGAAAAAGCGTGCTGCAACGCAAAACCCTGCTACGCGTTTGCTGCCGTCGAACGCCACACGTCAACGCCGGACCTGCAGTACTGCGCGATGAACTCCGCCTGCGTCGGCATCTGCGCGGCGGCCTGCTGCACCGGCTGCTGGATGCCCTTCAACAGGGTGCGCAGATCGGCGTCGCTCACTGCCCGCGCCAGCGGGTGGGCAGGACCGGGCGCGATGCCCTGCCCGAGCAGCACGCTGGTCCACGATTCCACGCGGAACAGCTCGCCGGGGTCCTGCCAGGCGTGTGCGCGCTCGCGCCACGCCTGCAGCCGCTGCTGCAGCGATTCGGGCACGCGCATTTCGCGACACGCCTTCCACATCGGTTCGGTGCGCTGCGTTGCGTGATAGTGCAGGATGATGAAGTCGCGCACGTGCTCCATTTCCTGGCGGCTGACATCGTTGTACAGCTTCACCAGCGACGCACGGATGCCGTCGAACGGGAACAACTGGATCAGACGCACCACCGCGCTGATCGTCAGATGGATGCTGGTCGACTCCAGCGGTTCGATGAAACCGCTGGCCAGCCCGAGCGACACCACGTTCCCGTTCCAGGCCTTCAGCCGGCGCCCGCTGCGGAACGGCACCTTCCATGGATCGCGCAAAGGTGGGGCCCCGGCATCGCGCAGCAGCTTCGCTGCGGCCCCGTCATCGGACAGGTGGCGGCTGTCATACACCAGCCCGCAGCCAACGCGGTGCTGCAGCGCGATGTGCCAGCGCCACCCCGCTTCATGGGCGATCGCGCGGGTATAGGGAACCGGCGGCGCCACCGCTTCGGTCTGCACCGCCACGGCCCGATCGCACGGAAGCCATTCGTGCCAGTCCTCGTAGCCGGTGCCCAGCGCCTGCTCGATCAGCAGGCCACGGAACCCGGTGCAGTCGATGAACAGATCGCCCTCGATCACCTGGCCGTCGTCCAGCACCAGCGCCTGCACCGAGCCGTCGTGTGCGTGCTGCCTGACCAGGGCGATCCTGCCTTCGATCCGGCGCAGGCCGTGGGCCTCGGCCCTGTGGCGCAGGAACCGCGCATACAGGCTGGCATCGAAATGATATGCATAGCTGGCCTGCGGCTGGGTGTGCAGCGAGAAGCGGTCGCCACGCGAGGCGATGCTCTCCAGGCAGAAGTCGCCCAGGTCCGAGGGCATGCCGCGGCGCAGGCTGTCCAGCCAGAAGTGATGGAAGGGAGCCGCCCAGGTGCCATGGCCGATGGTGCCGAACGGATGGAAGAATCGATCCCCCGGCAGCCGCCAGTTCTCGAACGAGATCGACAGCTTGAAGGTACCGGCCACCGCGCGCAGGAACTCCTGCTCGTCGATCTGCAGGAAGCGATGGAAGGTGCGGATCGGCGGCACGGTGGACTCACCGACGCCGACCGTGCCGATCTGCTCGGACTCGACCAGCGTGATCTGCAGTTGGTCACGGAACTGATGCGCCAGCGCGCAGCCGGCCAGCCATCCCGCTGTACCGCCACCGGCAATGACCACTTTACGGATGCGCCCTGCAGGCGTGCTCTCGGTATCCAACACGGTGCCCTCTCTCAACGGTTGAGCCTGCCCAGCAGCATCGCGCGCATGCGGCGGGCGCGCTGCTCGTCGAACGGTGCCAGATCCCCGCGCGCCGTGTCAGGCAGGTGCTGCCCGGCGCGCTCGCCGGGGCCGAATACGTAGTATCGGAAGAGCCCTTCCCAGGCCTGCTTCTCACGCGCTGGCAGGTCGCGCACGGACCACATCGCGTGCTGTAGCGCCGCCAGAGGCGCCCCCAGCCAGGCCGGCGAGCTTCGCCACCAGTAGTTCACAAGCACGTTGAACGGTTCCAGGCTGCGTACATGGTGCCACCACATGCTGGGAATGAAGATCGCATCGCCCGGCCCAAGCACCGCCCTGCGTGCATGCGCCAGCGCGTCACGGAAGCGTGGATGCCGACCGAAGTCGGGGTGTTCGAAGTCCACCACGCTGACCACCTGTCCACCCGGCGTGGGATCGAGCGGACCCGGATAGAGGTTGTCGATCTGGGCGGGCGGGAACAGCGTGAACTCGCGCTGCCCCACCGCGCAGCAGGCGAGGTTGTCGGGTGTGTCGAAATGGCACGAGGCCGTCACCCGGTTGCCGATCCAGATGCTGGCGGTGGCGTCGATGCCCTGCTTCGCCAGCCCGGCGTCGTTGGCCTGCGCGAATGCCGGGAGCAGGGCCCGCTCGATCGGCAGCGAGGCCACGTAATAGGTTGGCGGCCGCGGCGCATGCAGCGTCGTGGCGATCTCTTCCAGCACCTGGGCCAGCAGGCCCCGCCGCACTTCGAAGTTCAGCCGGGTGAAGTCCGCGCTGTAGAACGGGCGGCCTGCGATCTCGGGGCCGCCGAACGAGTACTGGATGGGCGCACCCGCATCGACGCTGCAAAGGTACACCATCGCGTCGTGCACGCCGCCCAGTCCGGCCTGGACCAGTGGCCAACCGCTGGCGATGCCGCGCAGTACGACCGGCTCACCGGCGTCCACCAGGTCAGCCAATGGCAACGCGGCAGGATCGATGCCTTCCAGGATCCGCATCGGCAGGCTGGCGTGCACCGGTCAGTTCCTGACCGCCTGCGTGGTGCCGTCCTGGACGCGGAGACGGCGCTGCTTCTCGGCGATCAGGCGGCGCATGTTATGCAGCGAGGCAAGCATCAGGTATGCACCTTCCAGGTAACCGGCGCGGTTCAACGCAGCCAGGCGTGAACTGTCCAGCGCTGCCAGGCGCTCGCGGTCAATGCCGTGCAATCCGCTCACGCCCACGCGGTGATGCGGCGCGAGCTGCACATCAAGCGTGACCGGCTGGATGAGCCCGCAGTCGTCAAGCATCGTGAACATATTGGCCGCGAAGGCACTCCCCTCGTGGATGCCGCGCAGCACGCCGGCGATGTGGTCCAGGTAGGGCGTGTTGCCGCCCTGCGGCAGGAACACCGGCTCACCGGCGCCGGCGGTGACGCGCGGATGGTCCAGGTCCACGTGCATCACCGCATCCTGGGTGAGCACGCCATCCACGTAGTGCTCCTGGAACCCGATCAGGAAAGGCCCTTTGGCGGCCGCGCCAGGCAGGTAGGAGGCATTCCAGCGCCCGTCCTGCAGGAACAGGTTCTCGTGTTGTTCGAAACCCAGCAGGGCCACGGACTGCCACGCTTCCGTCCCGGTCTCCCTGCGCAGGAAGATCGGATACTCACGCTGCAGTTCAGCGAACTCGCTGGGATAGGCCGGCACCATGCCCACCGCATCGCCGAACTGCGGCCCGAAGCCGGTGGCGACCTTCAGGTCCCGATGCGCGATGTTGTTGAGCATTTCATAGCGGGCCATCAGGATATCCAGTCCAGCGCGGGGTGGCTGGACAGCAGGGTAGCGCAGGCGCGACAGGTGCGGCGACACCGTCCCGGCACGGCACCGCTGGCGGGCAGCGGTGCCGTGCCGGACGCGTCGGCAACCAGGCTCAGAACTTGTAGCGGACGCCCAGCATGTAGCGCGGGCTCTGGTCTGCCAGCTTGACGATCATCTGCGACGTGCGCGAGCGCCACCGCACATCCTCACCGGTCAGGTTGATCGCCTCCAGGCTGAAGGACCAGTGGTCATCGAGCGCGTAGTTGACGCTGAGATCCCACTGCTCGTACGGCTCCACATAGTACGGATTGCGGCTGGAGCCCTGGTTGGCCAGGATCAGGTACTGATCGCGCCAGTTCCATGCCAGTCGCACCGACCACCCGTACTTCTCGTACATCAGCATGGCGTTGGCGGTGTCGCTCAGGCCGGTGAGCGAGAACTGGTCGATACCCGGATCGCCGCCGTTGTTGTAGCCGACATCACCTTTCACCACCGTGTAGTTGGCCAGTACGCCGAACCCGGTGTCACCGAAGAAGTACTGACCGCCCAGCTCCCAGCCGTGCAGCTTGGACTTGTTCTGGTTGATCGGGCGATTGACGTTGAACTGGTACAGCGGATCGTTGGCCTGCCCATACAGATCGTAGGCCGCTTCGGTGGCCAGGACCTGCGCATCGGTTCCGTTGTAGGCGCCCAGGCCGGCAGGATTGTTGCGCAGCAACGCCAGTGCGGTGAACAGCGAGGTGTCGTTGGCCGAGCAGGCGGCTGCGTTGGCCGGCCCGACCTGGGCGACGCAGGCGCCGCTGGTCAGGAAGTCCAACGCCGCCCGCGCATCCGGCCCGGAGGTCGGGTCGGTGAGGCCGTACAGGCTTTCCTGGACGACGGTGTTGCCGATGAAGTTGCTGACTGACTTGTTCCAGTAGGTCAATGACACATAGCTGGCATCGGCGAAGTACCACTCCAGCCCCAGGTCGAGGTTGTCCGATTCCAGCGGCTTCAGGCTCGGGTTCTGGGAATTGCCGCTGGCGCGGGACGAGGGATCGATCAGCACCGAGCCGAACGGTTGCTGGGCCCCGGGTCCTGCATAGAGATTGCCGTAAGGCGCGCGGGCGATGCTTTTGCCGAACGACACACGGCCCTTCAGTTCCTCGGTGAGGTCGATGCTGAAATCAAGGTTGGGCAGGATGTAGCTGTACCGCGCCTTTTCCGTGAAGGGCTGCTGCTCATCGGACAGCACGATGCGGAAATCGTTGTTGGCCTGCCACTCGATGGACTCGGGAACGGCAATGACCGAGGTCGACACCACGTCGGTGGTTTCATAGCGCACTCCCAGGCGCGTGTTGGTGCGCATGCCGCCCAGTTCCCCGTCCAGCTCTACCTGGAAGTACGCCGCCTTGGTCTTCTCTTCCACGAAATTGTCGGCCGCGCGTTGCGGGTTCACACCCAGGCCAACGCCGTACTCGCGCGACGCCCATTGCGCGAGCTGCCCGGCATTGCCGCGCCAGGCCGGCCAGCTGTTTGCACTGTAGTCGTCGAACAAGCCGACGATGCTGACCGGTTGAAGCAGGTCCATCAGGCCCGCGGCGGTATCCCGGTCCACGTTGGCCACGCCCCAGTCACCCAGGGTGGAGTAGGCCTCGGCGGCCTGGATGCGGTGGGTGGTGGACTTGTTGGTGTCCACGCCGAACTGGAAGCGGCCGTGGTCGAAGTTCCATTCGCCATCGACGCGCGCCTGCTTGATCTCGCTGATCTGGGTCTGCGCGTTGACGCGCAGCACCTGCGTGCCAACCTCGCCTTCCTGGAAGCCCGGATTGACCACGCCATTGGTCCCGGCGACCGCATCGGCGGTGCTGGGATACCAGACCTGGGTGCCAACCGGCAGGCCATTGTTGAAGTTCAACTCCTGCACCCAGGAGCCACCGCAATGCGGGCCACGGGTGCAGTTGTTGGTGCCGGCGATGCTCATGAAGATCGAACCACCGCCGGTGAGCGGGTCATTCGGGCGGCTCTCGTTCTTCGAGTTGTGCGCATCGAAGCTGAGCTTGAAGCGGTCGCTGACATTCCAGACGGCATTGAAACCCAGCGAACCCAGCTTGTATTCCTGCATGCTGCGCTGCTGTTCCAGGCCGAAATCCTTGGTGCCGGCGATTTCACGGATGTATACCGGCGTCGCGACGGCGCCACTGGTGTCGAACTCGACGTTGGTGTAGTTGCTGTTCTGCAGCCACATGCCCTGCTCGCCGCGATTCTCGGTGATTTCGTTGGTCGAGTAGGTGTAATCCACGGTCAGGGTCAGGCTGTCCGTCGGTGCGAACTGCAGCACGGCCTGGCCGTTGACGCGTTCGCGTTCGAATTCGGAGAACGCGTAGCGCAGGTCGTTGGGCCGCGCGTAAAGCTGGCCGACGGCCGGGGCATTGACCACGGTCGGGTTGCCCGGCATCGACCCTGTCCACGGCTGCACGTTCCAATAGTTCTCCGTGGCCTGCACCGAGCCACCCTTGCGCTTCTGCTGGCTCGCGCTGAGGCTGACGCCAAAGGTCTTTTCCGGATTGCTGTAGCTGAAGATGCCCGACAGCTCCGGTGTCAGGTCATTGTCGAACGGCTGGCTCTGGTCGGAGACCAGCTTCGCCCCGGCGTTGGCCACGATGCCGGCGTGATCGAGCGGGCGCGAGGTCAGAATATTGATCGTCGCGCCGATGCCACCGCTGGGCACCTGTGCCTGGCTGGTCTTGTAGACCTCGATGCCATTGATGGCCTCGGCGGCCAGTTGCGCGAAATTGAAGGCGCGGGTGCCGCCGTCGACACCGCCGATGGCCACCTGTCCGGAGGCACCGAACGCGTCCGCGCCCGGCATCTGCCGACCGTTGAGCGTGACCATGTTGAACTGCGGACCGAAGCCACGCGCGGTCACCTGCGCGCCCTCGCCGTCACGGCGCTCGATGGAGATGCCGGTGATGCGCTGCAACGACTCGGCAAGATTGGTATCGGGGAACTTGCCGATGTCCTCGGCGCTGATCGCATCGACCACGCCCGCCGAGTCGCGCTTGATATCCATGGCTTGGCTCAGGCTGTTGCGTATGCCCGTGACCTGCACTGCATCAAGCTGGGTGGGTTGCGACTGGCTCTGCGGCTGCTGCCCGGTCGCCGGTGCGGCGTCCTGCGCAAAGGCGGGATTGATGACCAGGGCACCACCCACGAAGGTGAACATGGCCCGGGACCGGAACTTCGCCAACGCGCGGCTCATGAACCGGACCTCGGGCCCGGGGTGCCACGGAAACTGCAGGTGCTCATGAAAGTCCCCTCTGACATACGATCGAATGGATGTACCGCCCCCTCCCAGGGGCACGCACGGGCGTGGCCCGCATTCCAAACCGAACAGCACGGGTGCTCGGGCACGCCGCGACTTACACTTGCTTTTCAAGCCTGCCAGGACAAACACGCGGCAAAGAAGGCAGCCTCCCGGACCCTGGATCCCCGTCCGACTGGTAGCGCTACCATCGCGTTGCAGCGGAGAGTAATCACCCCGGTTCGCGCTTGTCACCATGCAGCGCAGCAAACCAGCAGCGCGCGACACAGCCGATGACCCGGCTGCTGCATCCGGTCACGCTCACCCGACGTAGGAAAGATGCCCGCACTTGTGGGTCATCCAGAAAGGAACGCACCGTGAACGCTCTTCAGCGCATCGCCGCCGCAGTCGGCTTCGCCGTACTCGTTTCGTCCGGCTCCTCAGTTTTCGCCGCCAACACCGTCATCGTGGGCGGGGCAGAAATGTACCCCACCAGGACCATCGTCGAGAACGCCGTCAATTCCAAGGATCACACCACGCTCGTTGCAGCGGTCAAAGCAGCCGGCCTGGTCGACACCCTCAACGGCACCGGGCCCTTCACTGTTTTCGCGCCCACCAATGCGGCCTTCGAAAAACTGCCTGCAGGCACTGTCGATACGCTGGTGAAGCCGGAAAACAAGGCACGGTTGACCCGGATCCTGACCTACCACGTCGTCCCGGGCAGCTACAGTTCGGCCCAGCTTCTGGCCGATGCCCGCAAGCACGGCGGCAAGGCCACCCTGAAGACCGTGCAGGGTGAGCCTCTCACCGTGGCGCTCCACGATGGCAAGCTCTGGGTGATCGATGCAGAGGGTGGCAAGGCAGGCATCAGCGTTGCAGATGTCAGCCAGTCCAACGGCGTCATCCACGTGGTCGACACCGTGCTGATGCCCAAGTAGGCGTCCTCATGCAACGGGCATCCGGCGCGATGCCCGTTGCCCGGGCCGGTCATTCCGCCATCAGCATGCGGATGCCCGGCCGGCATGGCGCAGTGGCTACCACACCGGTCCCAGCAGCTTCGTCACTTCGGCCTCCAGTTTCTGCGCGGCCTCGTCCTGGGAGGCGACCTTGATGCACAACCCCGACTGTGCCGGTCCCGGCACCAGCTGGTAGCGGTTGATGGTGCCGCCACCTTCACCGTCCAGCGCTACCCGCGCCACTACCGTTCGGCCATTGGCGTGGAAGGTCCAGTCCTGATAATCAAACATGCTTCAGTAGGTGTGCGGCCAAGATGTCATCCCACTTTAGGCGGCACGACAGTGAAGAACGCTCCAGGAAGATGTTCAGCGCGCGTGGACATGATGGCGACAGGGCCTATTGCAGTGTCCGCGCCAACTGCAGGACATCGGCGAAGAAGGAGGGATAGTCGTCCTGTGGAGCGTTGTGGCTCTCGCGCCGGTGGATCAGGCGCACTGCGACGACACGCTGTTCCGGAATGATCATCATGTATTGGCCCAGGTAGCCGTTGGCGGCGAAGCCGACGACCGGCCCCCGTGTGATGTCGTAGAGATCGGCAAGCTTCAGCCCTCGCCCGGAGATCTGGCTGCCGTAACGCTGCGACCAGTCCGCGCCCAACTGATCGGCAAGGAAGGCCACCAGCGCGCTGCGGCTTTCGAATGCACGCCCTGCACTGGCCTGCAGTGCGCGCTGCACGTCGTCGTCCACCCTCCTTTGCACCAGCAGATCCTGTAGCCGGGGCTTGAGCTGGTAGCGTTCCCAGGCCGGTACCCGCCACCACAGCAGCCCGACATCTGGCGCACGGGCGCTTTCGGTCGTCATCAACGCGACCGACTGCTCACTCAGGAGACGTTTGCCATCCGGCGCCACGCCTCCTTCCAGCAACAGTTGCCCGATGGCGGCAAGATCGGCCGCGCGCAGGGACAGCCCGGCCATGCCCAGCGGGGTGCCTGCCTCATCCTTCATCCAGGTGTAGTGGGCAATGCCCAGGGGCTTGAACAGGCGCGCGTCCACATAGGCATCCAGCGGCTCGCCTGCCAGGCGCTCGACAATACCGGGCAGCAGGTTGGTGGCCTTGTTGTTGTAGGAGAACACGGTACCCGGGGCATCGCTCAGCTCGGCGGCCAGTGCCAGCCTGACCAGGTCCGGAGCCCCTTCCAGCTCTTCGCCCGCGTTCGGCACGTTCTGCAGGCCCGAGGTATGGTCCAGCAGCATGCGCACGGTAATGGCGCTCTTCCTGCCCTGCTTCCATTCGGGATAGATCTGGCTGACCGGCGTATCGATCGAAGCCAGCTTTCCTTCGTCCAGCAGCAACGCAATGGCCAGCGCGACGACCGACTTGGTGGCCGACATCAGGTGAACCGATTCCTGCCCCGCGGCGGGCTTCAGCTCAAGCAGCGTCTCCCGGTCGTGCATTACCAGGACCGCATCGGAATGCGCGCCGCGCGCGTTGCGCTCGATCGCGGCAAGGGCTTCGGCACGCGTCGCCGCTTGGGTGGGCCCGGCGATGCCGAACACCAGGGCCAGGGCGCAGGACAACCAGTAGGATCTTGGCATCGCAATCTCGTCCAATGAGCGTGTGTGCAGTTTGACTACATGTGTAGTCAAACTGCAGTGCCTGAAGTCATGCCGCGCTTGAGTGCTGAAGGTGGGCTGGGCGCCGCCCCGGCCCACCTGCAGCGCGGTCGACTGCAGCGGTCGCCATGCCGCGCCGCACGGTATGATGCGGCGACCCGGAACCTGCGATGATTGCAGCGGCCGCCCATCCGCTGATCGCGCGCGCCAGGACCCCCTGCGCCGGGGTCGCTGCCGGTGCCGCTGAAGCCCCACTCCATGCTCGCCCCCCAAGCCCCCCTCGTGATCTGGGCAGCGGTCGCCGTTGCCACCATCGGCCTGCTGTTCCGTCCTTTCCGCATCCCCGAATATGTGTGGGCGTTGTGCGCTGCCGCCCTCTTGCCGTTGCTGGGCGCGGTGTCGCTGCACACCGCATGGGGCGCGGTGGCCGAAGGCCGCGACGTCTACCTCTTCCTGGTCGGCATGATGATGCTGGCCGAACTGGCGCGGCGCGAAGGCCTGTTCGATTGGGTGGCGTTGTACGCGGTCCGGCATGCGGGCGGATCCGGGCGACGCCTGTTCGACCTGGTATTCCTGGTCGGCACGCTGGTGACGGTGTTCCTGTCCAACGATGCAACGGCCGTGGTGCTGACCCCGGCGGTCTACGCCGCCTGCAAGGCGGCGCGCGCCAATCCCCTGCCCTACCTGTTCGTCTGTGCATTCATCGCCAATGCGGCCAGCTTCGTGCTGCCTATTTCCAATCCGGCCAACCTGGTGGTGTACGGCCAGCACATGCCGCCGCTGCTGCAGTGGCTGGCGCAGTTCGCGCTGCCGTCGGCGGCGGCGATCGGTGCCACCTACCTGGTCCTGCGCTGGGTGCACCGGCGCGAGATCGCCCAGCCGCTGGTGGCCGCGCCGGCGCATCGCCCGTTGACCGACGGCGGCCGGCTGAGCGCACTGGGCGTGCTGTTCACCGGCACCGTGTTGCTGGTCACGTCCGCCTTGAACGGGCCATTGGGCCTGACCACGTTCTGCGCGGGCACGCTGACTGTGGCGGTGGTGGCGATCCGTCAGCGGCGCAGCCCGCTGCCACTGCTGCGCCACGTGTCCTGGGGCGTGCTGCCGCTGGTGGCGGGACTGTTCGTGCTGGTGGAAGCGGTGGCGCAGACCGGTGTCATCCAGAGCGCGGCCGGCGCCCTGCAGGCCGTGGCGCAGGCATCTCCCCGCCAGGCCAGCTGGCTGGCCGGTGGCGCGGCCGCGCTGCTGAGCAACGTGGCCAACAATCTGCCGGTCGGCCTGGCCGCCGGTTCGCTGGGGCAGATGGCCGACCTGCCGGCGCAGACCCGTGCCGCATTGCTGGTCGGCGTGGATCTGGGGCCCAACCTGTCGGTCACCGGTTCGCTGGCGACGATGCTGTGGCTGGTGGCGCTGCGCCGCGAGGGCGAGCATGTCAGCGCGCTCGACTTCCTGCGCGTCGGCGCGCTGGTGATGCCGCCGGCGTTGATCGGAGCACTGCTGCTGCTCTGATCGGCGCACGAGCGGCATGCGCTTCTAGAAGGCCACCTGCAGGCGGGTGTTGAAGGTGGTGCCTTCATCCCTGCCCTGGCCGGTGCCGCTGCGGTTGCGGGCCTGCCAACGGATCGCCTCGAACATCACGCGGCTGAAGTCGTTGAGATACCAGTTCGCACCCAGCGTCCACGCGTGGCCGGTACCGCCACTGGGCAGCTCGGCATAGTCCACATCCTCGTAGCGCCCCTTCAGTTCCCATGCCCCGGCGCCGCCGCGGGTGACAGGATCGGCCACCTTGACCCGGCCCCAGGTGCCGGCCTTGCCCGAATAGGCCGGCCTTGCACCGGCCAGGAACCAGCCAGCCGAAATCGCCCAGGCCTGGTGGTCCAGATCGTAGCGCCCGCTGGCGTCGGCCCCGCGCAGGTTGCGCGTACCCCATTCGCCGGTCGCCCAGGCCGGCCCGAAGAAGCCTGCCAGTTCCGCGCCATGGGCCGTGCTGCGCTCGGCGCCCAGCAGTGTGCCCGGCGCGATCTTGACCAGATCGTTGAAGTGCCCGGCGATGGCCGAACTGCGGACGACGCCGCTGGCGCCTGCGGCGATCTCCTCGTGGAAGACCCAGGCCCCCAGGTGCACCGTGACCGCATCGTTGGCCACCGGGTTCCAATGCACGCGCGTGGCCCAGGTCTGGCTATCGTTGTCTTTGCCGGTGTTGTTGAGATCGTTGCCGGCCACCGACAGGCTGGCATGCCAGTCCTTGCCGTACACGCGCTCGGTCAGGCCGACACCGAACAGGCCGCGCTGCGGCAGCATCAGCGTGCCGACCACGTTGCGGTCCTGGAACGGCGTGTTGGACGTGCTGCTGGAGCCGTCGATACCCCGGTCGTTGAGGCGGTTGCCCACGGTCAGGTCGGCCGGCAGCCCGAACAGGCGGTGGTCCACGGTGGCGTAGACCGACTTCCACGCCACCGCGTTGTCGGCGAAGTCACCTTCCACCGCCCAGCCGAGGATGCCGTAGCGGCCTTCGGCGCCCAACCGCACCGAGCGGATCTCGGTACCGGAGATGTTGCGGTCACTCACTGAGGATCCATCGGTGCTGGATGCGTCGACGAACAGGCGTCCGCGCGGACGGAACACCACGCTGCCATCGGCACTGCTGAATTCCGGTGCGCCCTTGGACCAGGTGACCTTGGGCGCCTTGGCCTGGCTGGATTCCAGTGCGGCAATGCGGGTGTCCAGCGCGGGAGCCTGCGTTGCGACCGCCGCGCCGGAAGTGCCGCGCCCGCCTTCCACGGCACGCAGGCGCGCCTCCAACTGCTGGATCTGCAGCGCCTGCTGCTGCACCAGGCGTGAGAGTTCGGCCTGGCTCAGTGGTGCGGGAGGGGACGAAACAGCCTGGGCGCCAACATGGCCACTGGCCAACAGCAGGCCAAGCGCGACCGGCAGCACTGCCAGCGGCAGCACGGTGGAATGATTCATGGGCTCTCTCTCCGGCCAGCCGGCCCCCTGGCCCGGCGCTGGCCTGTTGCGGTGGTGCGGGGGAAGGTCGGGGGAGGAAGTGCGCGCCGCCGGATCGGTCCGGCGGCGCGGCGGGCCGGCTCAGCGCGGCCGGTTCAGCTGGTGGCCTGTGCCTGGGCGTTGGGACGCCAGGTGATCAGCTTGTTCTCGACCACGTCCAGCAGGGCGTCGATGACCAGCACGAAGGCGGCCAGGATGATGATGCCGGCGAACACGCCCACGGCATTGAAGTTGCCCTCGGCCTGCGCGATCAGGTAACCCAGGCCCGCCGAGGCCCCAAGGTACTCACCGATGATCGCGCCGACCACCGCGAAGCCCACCGAGGTGCGCAGCGAGGACAGGATCCAGCTGGCTGCTGCAGGGAAGTAGACATGGCGCAGCAGGTCGCTACGGCTTGCACCCAGGATGCGGGCATTGGCCAGCACCACCGGATTCACCTCGCGCACGCCCTGCATGGCATTGAAGAACGTGGTGAAGAACACCAGGGTGACCGCCAGCGCCACCTTCGACCACAGGCCCAGCCCCAGCCACAACACGAAAATCGGCGCCAGCACTACGCGCGGAATTGCGTTGAAGCCTTTGATGAAGGGGTCGAGGATGCGCGCCGAGCGTCGGCTCAGGCCCAGCCACACGCCGCCAGCCACACCCAGGCCGGTGCCGATGATGTAGCCCAGCGCGGTTTCGGTCAGAGTGATGTAGACGTGCTGGTAGAACGAGGTATCGGACAGCCAGGTCCAGGCCTGCTGCACGATCGCTGTTGGCGAAGGAAAGAAGAACGGATCGATCACGCCCAGCGCGATGCCGCCTTCCCAGCCACCGAACACGGCGACCACCAGCGCGAGCTGGATGAACTTGTCAGTCTTGGCGTGCATAGCTCTTCTCCACTTCGCCGCGCAGGCAGGCCCAGATGTCGCGGTACAGGTCGGTGAAACGGTCATCCAGCTTGATCTCGGCCACATTGCGCGGACGCTCCAGATCCACGTCGAAGCTGCGCACCACGCGGCTGGCCGGGCCGGAGGACAGCACCACCACGCGATCCCCCAGGGCGATCGCTTCTTCCAGATCGTGGGTGATCAGGATCACCGAGCGCCGGTCCTCCTGCCACAGACGCAGCAGCTCGTTCTGCATCAGGTGCCGGGTGTGGATGTCCAGCGCCGAGAACGGTTCATCCATCAGGATCACCTTCGGCTCGACGATCAGCGCCTGCGCCATCTGCACACGCTTGCGCTGGCCACCGGACAGCTGGTGGGGGTAGCGATGCTCGAAACCGGCCAGGCCGACCTTGGCCAGCCACGCGTTGGCCTTGGCCTTGCGTTCGGCTTCGGGCACGCCGCGGAAGCGCAGGCCGAGTTCAACATTCTGGTAAGCCGTCTTCCACGGCAGCAGCGCATCCTGCTGGAACAGGTAGCCGACCGACTCCTGCACACCGCTGACGGCGCGGCCGTCGATGCTGACCTGCCCGGAAGACGGCTTCAGCAGACCCGCCACGGAATTGAGGATGGTGCTCTTGCCGCAGCCGGTCGGCCCGACGATGGCAAGGAACTCGCCGTCACCCACCTGGATGTCGACATCACGCACGGCGGTGAATTCGCCGAAGGACATGGTCACCTTGTTGAGGGCAACCATGGTCTGTGCAGGCTCCAGCTGCGGTGCGCCGTTGAGCTGGCGCACGGTGGCATTGAGGGCCATGGGGTTACCTCCGCTTACGGTTGGGCCGCCGGCGCCGCAGCGTTGGCACGCTCGACGAAGGCATTGGTGTAGGTCCTGGACAGATCGATGTTGGCCTTGGCCACATCCGTGTTGAACTCGCGCAGCACCTTCAGTGGGGTTTCCAGGTCGGCCGGCGTGAAGTGACCGTCCCGGGTAAAGATCGCGCGGGCGTTCTCCACCGCGCGGGCATAGGTGGCGCGGTCGCCGGAGACGTAGCTGTCCGGCAGCGCGGCAACGATCTCTTCGGCACTGTTGTCGGCGATGAACTTCAATGCCATCTGCTCGGCACGGGCGATCTTCTCGGCCGCTTCGGGGCGCTTGTCCAGGAAGCTCTGGTTGGCATACATCACCGAGGTCGGGTACAGGCCGCCATAGACCTGGCGGGCGCCGTCATCGCTGCGCGCGTCGAGGAGGATCTTCCCGACCTTGCGCTCAGTGATCAGGGTAGCGGCCGGGTCGTAGTTGACCAGCAGGTCGATCTTGCCCTGCTCCAGCGCGGCGACCGCCGCAGCACCGGAGCCGACGCCGATCAGCGAGATGCTGTCGGCCGGAATATCATGCTGGGCGAGGAAGTGACGGACGAAGAAGTCTGACGAGGAGCCCGGTGCGGTAATGCCGACCTTCTGGCCCTTGATGGTGTCCGGGCGGGCCGGATCGAAGCTGGCATCCTCGCGGCCGGCCATCACCAGGCCGGAGTTGCGCGAGAGCAGCACGAAGGCCACCACGTCCTTGCCCTTGGCCTGCATCTGGATGGTGTGGTCGTAGAAGCCGACGGCCACGTCGGTGGAATTGGCCACCAGCGCCTGCAATACCTTGGAGCCGCCCTGGGCGAAGTTCTCGGTCTTCACTTCGAGACCGACATCCTTGAAATAGCCCTTTGCGTCGGCGATGAAGAACGGCAGGTTGTTGAGGTTGTAGGAGCCGACGCTGATGCGTACCGGTGCATTGTCACCACCGCCGGCGGATGCGCCTTCGGTGCGCCCGCTGTTGCTGCATCCGGCCGCGGCCAGACCAGCCGCGCACAGCGCGGCCATCAGGAACTGCTTGTACATCATCCCTCCCAGGAGTGAAGCATCTACGTTGTAATGGCGGGCATGCGTGTCTACGCCGGCCCGTCCGGGTTCAGATCATGCCGCTGACGTCCATTGGCGGGCTTGGGTGGCACTGGCCGTGGTGGGCGCGGGCGAAGTCGCGTACACGCGCCCCTCGAACAAGCGGCGCGCGGTGCGGACCACGCTGGCAATCACCGGCGAATCGCCCGAGCTGCGACTGAGGCCCACCTCCAGGGCCCCGCTCGGATGTTCGAGGGTAATGCGGCCGGGAACGGACAGGCATCCGACCAAAGTGTGGGCCAGCGTGCCCGGCGTAACGGCGGCGGTGGCCAGGCCAACCGCACCGGTAATGGCCAGCGCGGTGTGGCATTGATGCGGCATGAAATAGCGCACCTGCAGATCGCCCTCATGTTGCGGCGCCGACAGCAGCACCGGCTTCGGAATGACCTTGTTGCCAGCGTCGGCGATGCCCATGCGGGCGCCCGCCTCGATACGCAGCGCTTCCAGCCGGCGCATGAATACCGCGTCCGCGTTCAGTTCGGCGGGCGGGGCATCGCCGCGCACGCCCAGGTCTTCGGCACGCACCAGCATCATCGGCATCGCGCAGTCCACCAGGCTGACCGGCACGCCATCAATGGTCTCCTGCGCGTGCCCGCTGGGCAGCAGCTTGCCGGTGCGGGCACCTGCCGCATCAAGGAAGGAGAGCCTGACCGGCGAAGCCGAGCCCGGCGCGCCGGCAATGCGCGTGTCACCTCGGTACACCACGTTGCCGCCGGGCGTTTCCACCGTGGCGACGATCAGCTTGCCGGTGTTGAGGTTGTGGATGCGCACCTCGGTCTGCGGATCCTGCGCCTGCACCAGCCCACGCTCGATGGCATACGGGCCTACGGCCGCCAGCATGTTGCCGCAGTTCGGCGAGGTATCCACCACCTGCTGCTCTACCCGTACCTGGGCGAACAGGTAGTCGACATCGGCGTCCGGACGGCTGGAGCGGTCGATGATCGCCACCTTGCTGGTCAGCGCGTTGCCTCCGCCGATGCCATCGATCTGCAGCGGATGCCCCGATCCCATCACTTCCAGCAGCAGGCGATCGCGTTCGGCGGTGTCCGCCGGCAGGTCGCTGGCCAGGAAGAACGGGCCCTTGGAGGTACCGCCGCGCATGAGAACGCAGGGAATGCTGAGCAGATCGTTGGACATACGTGTGCTAGATTGATGCGCGTGGGGGATGAATGACCCCTCTGTGATTCGATACTGGCATGACCCCAATTGATCTGTGAATTGCTGATTTTTGGATGATTGATACCCAATGAGCATTAATTGCGAAATCCTGGATCTGCGTGCGTTCCTGCTGGTGTCGGAGACCCGCAGCTTCCATCGCGCCGCGGAAATCCTGCACGTCTCCCAGCCAGCACTCAGCCGGCGTATCCAGAAACTGGAACAGGCGGTGGGGTCGCCGCTGCTGGAGCGCACCACGCGCAGCGTCAGTACCACCGCTGTCGGCGAGAACCTGCTGCCGCTGGTGCGCCGCATGCTGGAGGAATTCGATGGATCACTGTTCTCGCTGCGCGGCCGCGAAGACACCCGCGGCGCGACAGTGACCATCGCCTGCCTGCCGACGGCGGCGTTCTACTTCCTGCCCAGCGTGATGGCGCGTTTCCACGAAGCGCACCCGAACGTGCGCTTCCGCATTCTGGATATCCCGGCCACGGAGGGGCTGCAGGCAGTGGAACGTGGCGAAGTGGAGTTCGGCATCAACTTCATGGGCGCCAACGATCCGAATCTCGATTTCGACGTACTGGCAGAGGACCCGTTCGTGCTGGCGTGCCGTCGCGATCATCCGCTGGCGCGCAAGCGCAAGGTGGAATGGGCCGACCTGGCCGAGCACCAGTTGATCACCGTGCATCGCACCAGCGGCAACCGCACGCTGCTGGATGGTGCGCTGGCGCGCGAGAACCTCAAGTTGAGCTGGCACTACGAAGTGACCCACCTGTCGACGTCACTGGGCATGGTCGAGGCGGGCATCGGGGTGTCGGTGCTGCCGAAGATGGCTACGCCAGATGGGGATCACCCCACCCTGGTGACGCGCGCGATCGGCAACCCGGTGGTGTCACGCACGATCGGCATCGTCCGCCGCCGCGGCGCCCTGCTCTCGCCCACGGCGGAGCGATTCCTGCAGATGCTGATGAGCCAGTGGCGTGGGGAGGCGTGAGCAGCCCCGCAGTTCACGCACCCATCCGTTCCGGCACACTGGGCGCTGACAGGGTCGCCCTTCATGACGAGGCCGCGAAGATCGACGCAATACCTGCAAGCGATCCCACGGCCACCCATGAGAGCGTGGCGAATGCAGTCAGCAGTACCTTCCGGTGGACGGCCTGCGCTTCGTTCTGGGCCTCCGACCGTCGCGCATAGGGCCTGGAGAAACCCAGCAGTTCGCCGGTGACAGTCAACACCCCCATCAGGATCAGTGCGGTCACGCAGAAGCCGAACATGGAGCCTATGAAGGCCAAATGGCGGGTGTCGCCGATAGCCGGCTGAGTCCCGGCCAGGGCTTCCACAAGTTGCCCCGTCCACCGGGCGGGCAGCCAAGCCAGGGCTGCGACAATGCCGAAGTGACTGGCCACGTTGATCCAGAACCAGGATGTGGTCTTCATGACGTCAGCGTTTCCGGTGTTGGCCAGTGGCGGGCATCGTGACGCCTGCGCCAGCCCCGCGCAACGCTGCATGGGGAAGCCAGCCAGCGGCCGGCACTACCAGGTCAATCAGCCTGCGGTTTCCAGCCCCTTGCCTGCCGCATCCATCCGCAACGAGGCCAGGTACCGGCAGTACTTGCCGACGAACATGAGCGGTCCCTTGGTGAAGGTGGCGAGGGGCCCTCGCCTTGGCGCTCACTATTCGCTTCCGCCCCAATGGCGGCCAGTGACAGCTGTCAGTCTTCGTGGATTACGCCGCGCGCACCGCGAACACGCTGCCGGTACCGCTCGATCCACTCCAGCGAGGGCGCAACACCGCCGAACGGGAACAGGTGCGGACTGACCTGGCCATGCGCGCTGGTCAACCCCTTCACCAGGCGATCGACGAAAACCTCCGGCCCCGCCGTTCCGAGCAGGCGGCCGATCGAGATGCCATACCGGGCGAGCATCGATGCACTGGCGCCTACGCCGCACATCGCCGCATAACGCAGCAAGCGGGTGATGCTGGCCGGACCCGGCACACCGACCAGCACCGGAACGGTGATGCCACGCGTGCGCAGTGCATCCAGCCAGGTCAGCACGGTATCGGCATCGAACGCGAACTGGGTGACGATCAAGGGGGCCATGCCGCGTGCTTCTATGCGCTGGCATTTGTGTTGAAGCGCCTGCCAGCGTTCGTCACTGCTCATTACCGGGTGGCCTTCCGGATGCCCGCCGATGGCGGCGACCTTGATACCGTGTCGCTCCAGAAGACCGGTCTCGATGATCGACGCGCTGTCTGCAAATGGTCCGATGGGCGTGGCCAGGTCACCCGCGATCAGCAGGCAACGCGCGACCCCGGCTTCGCCGGCGGCACGTTCCAGGAAGCGTTCAAGCGCTGCGTGTGACCCGATACGCCGCGCGGAGAGATGCGGCATCGGCTCGAAGCCGAGCTCGCGCACCGCGCATGCGGCGGCCAGGCGTGCATCGTCGTCCTCGCTGGCCAGCCAGGGAATGGAGATGATTGTGCCGCGCGGTATGCGGGCCGCCTCGGCGCGCAGCGCAGGCATGGCTTTCGCGCTGACTTCCAGTGAAAAGGCGTTGAGGAAGGCGTCCGCCCGCAGTGACATGCCTGCCGACATCAACGCGCTCCGCCCACATTGCCGGCAAGCGGCGAGCCGTTACGGGCCAGCTCGATGAAGGCCTGGAGGTAGTCGATACCGGTATCGGCCTCGCGCGCGCCGAGATAGATCTGCTTGGGGATGCCCTTGGCGCCCAGGCGGACGGGCACGACGTCCATGCGCGCGGCGTACTCCTCCACCAGCCAGCGCGGCATGGCGGCCACGCCGCGGCCGCTGGCCACCATCTGCATCATGATGTCGGTGGTTTCAATGGCCTTGTGGCGCCGCGGCGTGATGCCGGCCGGCAGCAGGAACTGGTTGTAGATGTCCAGGCGCTCGAACGGCACCGGGTAGCTGATCAGCACTTCCTGGCCGAGCTGGCGCGGCTTTACGTAGTCCACCTTGGCCAGGGCGTGGTTGCTGGCCACCACCAGCACCTGCTCGTAGTCGAACACGGGAATGAACTTCAGGCCTGGCTTCAGCAATGGGTCGGGGGTGACCAGCAGGTCGATCTCATAGCCGAACAGCGCGCCGATGCCGCCGAACTGGAACTTCTGCTTGACGTCCACATCCACGTCCGGCCATGCCGCCAGGTACGGTGAGACGATCTTCAACAGCCACTGATAGCAGGGATGGCACTCCATGCCGATGCGCAGCGCGCCGCGCTCGCCCTGTGCGAACTGGCCCAGCCGCTCCTCGGCCAAG
The DNA here is from genome assembly GCF_029841665.1 of Stenotrophomonas sp. GD03819. Lineage (NCBI taxonomy): Bacteria > Pseudomonadati > Pseudomonadota > Gammaproteobacteria > Lysobacterales > Lysobacteraceae > Stenotrophomonas > Stenotrophomonas sp. GD03819. Next base: position 203,139 of record NZ_JAOCEW010000001.1, on the reverse strand, counting down.
TCCAGCTGCGGCAGCACGCGGTTGGCGACTGCCAGCAGGTATTGCCCGGCCTGGGTCAGCCGCAGGCTGCGGCCTTCGCGCAGCCACACATCGGTGCCGAGCTGCTGCTCCAGCTTTTTCATGCTGTGGCTCAGGGCTGACTGGGTCAGGTTGAGCACGCCGGCCGCGGCGGTGAGCGAGCCCTGCTGCTCAACCTGCTGCACGATGCTGAGGTGGATCCGTTCCAGCATGACGATGAATCTCGCTCATGGATTGGTGAAGTAATACCATTTTACGTCATGGAAGGCACTGACTAGGATCGGGTCATGCTTTCACCTGCCCACCCCCTTCGAATCGTCGCCGTCTCCGGCGGATTGCAACGCCCTTCCAGGGCCGCCACGCTGGCCGAGCATCTGCTGGACCTGATCGGCGAGGACATCCATTGCGAGCAACACCTGATCGAACTGGGCGAGCTGGCGCCGCAGCTGGCCGGCGCACTGTGGCGCTCACAGTTGCCCGACGCTGTGGAGCGGCAGCTGGTTGCTGTTGAACAGGCCGACGTACTGGTGGTGGCAACGCCGGTCTACCGCGGTTCGTACACGGGGCTGTTCAAGCACTTCTTCGACTTCATCCACCAGGACGCACTGGTCGACACCCCCATCCTTCTGGCCGCCACCGGTGGCAGCGAGCGCCACTCGCTGGTAATCGACCATCAGCTGCGCCCGCTCTTCAGCTTCTTCCAGGCGCGCACCCTGCCATTGGGTGTCTACGCCACCGATCGCGATTTCGCCGACGGCCGCGTGCACAGCGACGCCCTGATCGAGCGGGCGCGACTGGCGGTACGGCGGGCCATGCCGCTGCTGGCGCTGCCCCGCCATCGTGCCACCGCCCTTGAGACCGCCGCAGCGCTTTGAATGCCGGATGCCCTCGCCCGCATCCGGATGCCACCCCGCAACACGGAACGCCGCCCATGACGACCGACACCTTCACCTTCAGCATCACGCGCATCCCCTTCAACGAGGACTACCAGCCCGCCGATGGCACGCGCATCACCACCAATTTCGCCAATCTGGCGCGCGGCGCATCCCGGCAGGAGAACCTGCGCAACACGATCAGCATGATCAACAACCGCTTCAACGATCTGGCGCACTGGGACAACCCGAGCGCGGATCGCTATGCGGTCGAGCTGGACATCATCTCGGTGGAGATGCACATCGACGGCAGCGATGGCCGTGATCCGTTCCCGTTGATCGAGGTCCTGCGCCCAACCATTGTCGACACGCAGACCGGTGCGCGTACCGAGGGTATCGTCGGCAACAACTTCTCGTCCTACGTGCGCGACTACGATTTCAGCGTGGTGCTGCCGGCCAGCAACGAGGGCAAGGCCACCTTCGGCATTCCGGAAGGCTTTGGCGACCTGCATGGCAAGCTGTTCAAGCACTTCCTGGAGTCTGACGCCTACCGTGCCAACTTCAGCAAGGGGCCGGTGATCTGCATCAGCGTATCCAGCAGCAAGACCTACCACCGCACCGAGAACCACCATCCGATCCTGGGCGTGGAATACCGCCAGGGCGAGTTCTCTCCCACTGACCAGTATTTCGACAAGATGGGCCTGCAGGTGCGCTACTTCATGCCACCGGGCAGCGTGGCGCCGCTTGCCTTCTACTTCCAGGGCGACCTGCTGGGGGATTACTCGAATCTGGAACTGATCGGCACCATCAGCACGATGGAAGCGTTCCAGAAGATCTACCGCCCGGAGATCTACAACGCCAACTCTGTGGCCGGCAAGGTCTACCAGCCCAGCCTGAAGCACCAGGACTATTCGTCCACCCGCATCGTCTACGACCGCGAAGAGCGCAGCCAGCTGGCGGTCAAGCAGGGCAAGTTCACCGAAGAACACTTCATCAAGCCGTATCGCGCCGTGCTTGAGCAGTGGGCTGCCCGCTGATCCATCGATTTTCCATTCGCCCCCAGGAAACAAGACGCAATGTCGACGAAGAAACTGCTCCCTACCTCCACCGCCGGCAGCCTGCCCAAGCCGTCCTGGCTGGCAGAACCCGAAAAGCTCTGGTCGCCCTGGAAGCTGCAGGACGAAGGCCTGACTGAAGGCAAGCAGGATGCCCTGCGCCTGTCCCTGCAGGAACAGCAGCATGCCGGCATCGATATCGTCAGCGACGGCGAGCAGACCCGGCAGCACTTCGTCACCACCTTCATCGAACACCTCAGCGGCGTTGATTTCGAGAAGCGCGAGACCGTGCGCATCCGCAACCGCTACGATGCCAGCGTGCCGACCGTGGTCGGCGCAGTGAGCCGTCCGAAGCCGGTGTTCGTGGAGGATGCGAAGTTCCTGCGCCGGCAGACCACGCAGCCGATCAAGTGGGCACTGCCTGGCCCGATGACGATGATCGACACGCTGTACGACGCGCACTACAGGAGCCGTGAGAAGCTGGCCTGGGAATTCGCGAAGATCCTCAACGAGGAAGCAAAGGAGCTGGAAGCCGCTGGCGTGGACATCATCCAGTTCGACGAGCCGGCCTTCAACGTGTTCTTCGACGAAGTGAACGACTGGGGCGTAGCCGCGTTGGAGCGTGCGATCGAAGGACTGAAGTGCGAGACCGCCGTGCACATCTGCTACGGCTACGGCATCAAGGCCAACACCGACTGGAAGCAGACGCTGGGGTCGGAATGGCGGCAGTATGAAGAGTCGTTCCCCAAGCTGCAGACCTCCAACCTCGACATCATCTCGCTGGAATGCCACAACTCGCACGTACCGATCGACCTGATCGAGCTGGTGCGTGGCAAGAAAGTGATGGTCGGCGCCATCGACGTGGCGTCCAGCACGGTGGAGACCGCCGATGAAGTAGCCAACACCCTGCGCAAGGCCCTGCAGTTCGTGGATGCCGACAAGCTTTACCCAAGCACCAACTGCGGCATGGCGCCGCTGGCCCGTGAAGTGGCACGGGGCAAGCTGCGTGCGCTCAGCGAAGGGGCCCGGATCGTGCGTGAGGAGCTTTCGGCGTAGTCCTGGCTGGGGATGTGTTCCCGTTTCGGCGCGGGGAGGATGGAACCTGGCCGGGTACAGACCAGGTTCCACCTCGTCCCTGCACCTCGGGCCTGGCAGCCATCATGCGCGGCCGTGGTGCCAGCGCTTCCTTGATCCGCCCCATCTCCCCTGCCCCGGCTTCAGCCAGGCGCCGGGCCTGCTGCCGCTGCTCCCGCGTCAGCACCTGCGAGGGCACGGCGCCCGCGCCGGGCGCAACAGCCACCAACCGCGCCACCGCATCGCGCAGAGGCAACTGCGGGCAGAGCCGTGCAGCACACCAGCGCTCGGCGTAGCGCTTGGCCTGACGGGCGCTGGTGGCGGACACGACCTTGGCCTGTGACATCTTGCGTGCGTCCAGGTACAGGCGGAACCCGAGCGCGGCATGCGGCACGATACGGGCCACCGAACGGCCGTTCCACCACAGATCCCAGCGCTCGCCGCTCTGCACCCACCCGGATGGCCGGGAGGCGGTCATGCACGCAGGGAATTTGAACGAAGAAGAGGCCATGGCGGGAAGGATACGAACACCCGTCGCATGACTTGAGACCGGGCGAACACCTGCGCGGAAGGCTGCCCGGATGCACCATTAACGTGACGCATCACGCTCGATGATGCTTTCGATCCAGTTGAGTTAGCGGGACACGCGGACGTTGTAAACCACCTGGCCATAGAAGCCCGCCTCTAGCGCATGCTCGGGAACGGCGGTGATCCAGGAGCCGAGGCCCACCAGCTGCCAGGTCCCTTCCTTACTGATCAGCAGCGGGCCGCCGCTGTCGCCGTTGCCGAGCACGCCCTCAAGGGGAAGGCCCTGCGGAGGTGGATCGAACCGGTACCAGAGATAGCGCGTGTTGCCGCCGGTGATCGCGTTGCGGGCTCGCCGCAGCGTCGTACGATGCGACCCGCCGGGCGCCAGCCCCACGGCACCGTTGCCGGTGGCGCCTTTCCCTATCAGGGAGGCGACCTGCGTGACCTCGTCGGCGCCACGGTAGAGTGCGACCGGCGGCACACCGCTCACCGGGGCGGCAAGTCTGATCAGTGCAATGTCGTCCGACGCTGCCAGAAACGCATGGATTTTCGATGCGCTCCCGGTTGCCATCGCTTCCTTGCCCAGCGCCTCGGGCATCCTCCGGTAGCCGGGGTGCAGGAAGACACGCTCGACGCCGTAGCCCTTCCCATCGATGGTGATCGTGGCATCCATCCCCTCCATCGGCGCGGCATGCGCGGCAGTCAGCACCCACTGCGGTGCGATCAGGACGCCGTGCCCCTCGCCCGGCATGTCTGCCAGTGCCGGGAACACCGATGCGTCGATCCGGTACCTGGCATCGTCAACATCATCGCGGATGACCACGGCACCGGCGGCGAACGGGAGCGTGGCCAATGCCAGGAAAATCCAGCGGTTCATGATTGCTTTCATCCTTGCAGTTCAATCACAACAGCCTAGGGGATATCCCTGCAATACGGGGAGATCGTGCGACCACTCCCGGCGATGGCCGACGAACCCGGGGAAACGGGAGTTGAAGCCAGGTGGGCCATGCCCTACCTGCGGCCCCGATAGGGTTCGCAGCCCACGCCGTCATTGTCACGATCGAGGTGCGGGCCATACCCCGGATCACCACGCCGTACCGGCGCAACCCCGGCGGCGCGGGCCTCCGCGCAGTTGGCAAATGCCCGGGAACCGCGCGCGGGGGCGGGGGCGAAACTGCTGCGCGGGGTGTCGACGTATCGAGGGGCGGCTGGAGCGCCTCGATGGCAGTGATACTCACCCGTTTTCCGGTTGGTGTGGCAACCCTGCTTGTCGAGCCCACCCGGATGCGCGAGCGCATTGGCGGACAGTGCCAGTGCGAGCATGCCGGATGCAGCCAATACGATGGAATCTCGGCGCCGGGTATCCATGCCTCCCCCCTGTCAGGCAATCCTGCCAAAGGGAAGGCTAGCATGGTGTCTCGACCGCCAGGCTTGACGCTGCAGCGGCGACCACTCAGCGCTGGTAGTCCTTCAGGAACAACCAGGTGATCAAGGTGGCATCCGGCCCCTTCGGGTCGGTGAATGGCAGGCCCGACTGGCTACCGCTCCAGGCATGCCCCATGCCCTGCACCACATAGTGCTGGACCAGCGTCCTGCCGCCGTACGCGTAGGTGTCGACGGTATACGCGCGGCCGCCCGGCACCTGGCCGTGATAGGTGCTGGTCGGCACGTACTTCACCGAATCGTTGTCCATGCCGTCGTCGGCCAGGTCATTGGTCTGCAGGAACTGGCGCACGGCCTGCTGCCCGTTCACCGGGTTGACGGTGAGGTCGGCGCTGCCATGGAACACCAGCACCGGCAGCGGTCGCGGCGACGGCGAACCCGAACACTGCCATGCCAGGCGACCGTTGCTGTCCGGCGAGTAGATGCTGCCGGCCAACAGTGCGTAGGCGCTGCCGGAAATCGTGGTCGCGCCCTTGAACATGCCACCGGAATGGATGGCACCTGCGGCGAACACGTCCGAATAGCAGCCCAGCATGATCGAGGTCATCGCGCCGCCCGCCGAAATGCCGGTGACGTACACGCGATGCGGATCAACGCTGTAAGCCGCCTTCACCTTTTCCACGATGCCGGCCAGGAGCGAGGGCTCGCCACTGTCGCGTGCCTGGTTGATCGGCAGCTGCCAGTTCCAGCAGCGGGCCGGATTGGAGGTGACGTTCTGCCGCGGGTAGACCACGATGAAGCCTTCGGTGTCGGCCACATCGTTGAAGCCCGAGGCCTCGCCCATCAGGTTCGGCCCGGTCACGCAGCCGTGCAGCACCAGCAGCAGAGGCAGCGGTTGTGTGTCGTCGTAGCCGGCGGGCACCCACACCTGGTATTCGCGGGCGCCGAACAGATTGCCGTACAGGCCAATGTCCCAATGCCCGGCCGGGCCTGCGGCAACGGCGCTGCCCGCCATCGCCAGCCAACTGCACAGTATCAGCAGTACAACCTTGATCGAATCGATTCCGGATTTCATGGCCAGATCCTCATGCGTGAGTCGTGGATGAAGGGGTACCGGGATGCGCTTCCGGCTGGGGGCGCGCCCAGTATCCGCATCCGGCGGCCGCTGCCGACTGGACCTAGGTCCACTCGCCGCTCCCCGATGACACCGCTAGCCTTGGCTGCAGGGGTGGCAATGGGCCATCTGCAAGCACCTGCCTGGGGGAGGACCGAATGAAACGGAATTGTTTGAGTCTCATGATCGGCGCGCTGCTGGCCTCCGGGCCGGTACTGGCACAGGAAGCGCCCCAGGCCACGCCGACGGTGGGCAGGACTGCATCACCCACCAACCTGGACAGCATCAAGGTCACCGCACGCAAGCGCGAGGAAACCCTGCAGGAGGTGCCGGTTGCCGTCACTGCGTTTACCTCCGAGGCGCTGGACAAGATGAATGTCCAGGACATCAGCGACCTGGATGCGCAGGTGCCCAACCTGACCATCTACGCTGCCCGCGGCGCCAGCAGCACGGTCACCGCCTACATCCGTGGCATCGGCCAGTCCGATCCCACCTGGGGCGCCGATCCGGGCGTGGGCATCTACCTGGACGACGTCTATATCGCGCGTCCGCAGGGTGCGCTGCTGGATGTGTTCGATGTCTCGCGCATCGAGGTGCTGCGCGGCCCGCAGGGCACGCTGTATGGCAAGAACACCATCGGCGGCGCGATCAAGTACATCTCGCGCGGCCTGCCCACCCAGACCGAGGGCTTCGCCCAGATCACCGTGGGCAACTACAGCCAGCTGGATGCGAAGGCGGCCATCGGTGGCCCGATCGGCGGTGCCGACAGCGGCCTGCGCGCCCGTGTGGCGGTGGCCAGCATGAACCACGACGGGTTTGGCGAGAACACCTTCAACGGCCAGCCGGTCAGCGACAAGCAGATCAACGCGGCACGCCTGAATCTGGGCGCGTATGCGGGCGATGACTTCGACGTGCAGTTCGCACTGGACTGGATCGACGATCAGTCCGGCATGCGCGGCTCGAAGATGCTGGCGCCCAATCCGTTCCTGCGCGCCTACCCGCCGATGGACAGCCGCTATGACATCCGCTCGGGCATGCGCAACCTCAACAACGTGGAGAGCAAGGGCGCCTCGGCCACGGTGAACTGGCGGCCGAACGAAGACATCGCACTGAAGTACGTGATCGCCAAGCGTGAATCGGACAGCGAGGCCAACATCGACTTCGATACCGCGCCGGTCAAGCTCGCCGACGTGGGTGGCACCTACCACGACGACCAGGTCAGCAACGAAGTGCAGGTGAACTACGATGCCGGCGGCCGGATGCGCGGCGTGGTCGGCCTGTACCAGTTCAGCGGCGAAGCTGGCGGGCAGATCCAGAACAACTACTTCAGTGCGCAGTTCGCCGACAACCAGGGCAAGGTGCTGACCGACAGCATCGCGCTGTACGCGGACTGGACCTTCGACCTGACCAGCAGACTGAAGCTCGATGTCGGCGCCCGCTACACCGACGAGGACAAGCGCGCGATCGTGCTGAACCGCCTCTACGCCGACCCGGGCTTCAGCCGGCCGGTGGCGGTGACCGCCGATTTCGACAAGAAGACCAACTTCAAGAACGTCTCGCCCAAGGTCTCGCTGGACTACCAGATCACCCCGGACATCATGGTCTATGGCCTGGCGACGCGTGGCTTCAAGTCCGGTGGCTACAACATCCGTGCCAACGCGGCGGCGGTACCGCGCTCGGCGGAGCCGTTCGATGACGAGACCGTGGACAGCTACGAAGTCGGCAGCAAGATGGCCTTCCTCGACCAGCGCCTGTTCCTGAACCTGTCGGCGTTCTACAACAAGTACAAGGACATCCAGCTGTCGGTGTTCACCGGCCTGGATACCAACGGCGATGGCATCGACGATTCCTTCTTCGGCGACTTCACCAACGCCGGCGCCGGTACCGTCAAAGGCCTGGAAGTCGAGTATCAGTACCTGCCCAGCCAGCACTGGCTGATTTCCGGCAACCTGGCATGGCTGGATACCAAGTACGACGAGTACATGGACCGCGGCATCAACGTGGCCAGGCAGATGAAGTTCACCAATGCCCCGGAATTCTCTGGTGCGTTCAACGTGGAATACCGCACCGACCTGGCCAACGGCAGCAACCTGTCGGCACGGGTGAGCTACAGTTACCAGAGCGAAGTGTGGCCGACCACCGACCTCAGCCCGGTGATCCGACAGCAGGGTTACGGGCTGGTCAATGCCGGCGTCATCTGGAGCTTGGATGACGCGTGGACCTTCTCGCTGCAGGGCACCAACCTGGCCGACAAGGAATACCGCACCACCGGCTACAACATCCCGGCGGTCGGCACGCTGATTGGCTTCTATGGCCCACCACGCGAATATAGCCTCAGCGTCCGTTACGGTTTCTAGCGCATCCGTTACGATCTTCAGGAAGCTTCTGCATGACGCAGTCTTACGACGACCTGTACTGGAACAGCAATGATGGATTGCGCCTGCATGCGCGCGACCATGCACCCGATGCGGGGCAGGCAGCGCGTGGCACAGTGGTCTGCATTCCAGGACTGACCCGCAATGGTGCCGACTTCGATGCGCTTGCCAATGTACTCACCGCCGAGGGCTGGCGCGTGATCGCGGTCGACCTGCGTGGTCGTGCAGGCTCGGAACGCGCATATGACCCGTCCAGCTACAACCCGCGTGCCTATGCGGATGACATGGTTGCGTTGCTGCGCTCGCAGAACATCGACAAGGCGGTGTTCATCGGCACCTCGCTGGGCGTGCTGGTGACCATCACCCTCGCCTCGCGCGCGCCCGGGCGGATTTCCGGGGCGGTGCTCAACGATGCCGGCCCCAAGGTGCCACGCGAGGCGCTGGCACGGATCGGCAAGTACGCCGGCAAGCCGGTCCCGCCGATGGACCTGGTGCAGGCCACGGCCTACGTGGAATCCATCGGCAAGGCTGCGTTCCCGCGCTTCAGCACCGACGACTGGCGACAGATGGCGGTGCGCACCTTCCGCCCGCGCAGCGATGGCCTGCTGGAACTGGACTACGACCCGGCAGTGATCCGTACTACCCGGCCATGGTTGCTGTGGCTGTTGCGTCCGCTGCTGTGGCGTGCGGTCCGCGGGCTGACCGCACGGGTGCCGGTGCTGGTGGTACGCGGTGCGCTGTCCGACATTCTGCCGGCCGATGTCGCGCGGCAGATGGCGGCCACCTCGGAAAGTGCCCGCCTGGTGGAGGTGCCCGATGTGGGGCACGCGCCGATGCTGTCCGAGCCAGAGGCGCGTGACGCGATCCTGACCTTGCTGGAGCGTGTGGCGTGAGTGCGGACAGCGACCTGCCTCCCGCCCTGCTGGCGTTGCAGCAGTGGGCCGCCAGTGAGCGGCTGAGTGGCGTGACCCGCGTGGACCAGGCGCGCATCGATGCTTTTGCCGACGCCACCGGTGACCACAACTGGATCCATGTCGATCCAGCGCGGGCGCAGGCGCAGATGCCGGGTGGGCATACCATCGCACATGGCTTCCTGTTGCTCTCGCTGACGGTGGAGGACGATGTGGCCGCCCTCGCCGGCTTCCCCGGCATCGCCCATGCGCTCAACTACGGCTTGAACAAGGTCCGCTTCCTGGCGCCGGTGCCGAGCGGGTCCGAGGTGCGGGTACGCTCGCAGCTGGTGTCACTGGATGCGCGCCAGCACGGCCAGTGGCTGCTGACCCAGCGCAAGGCCGTCGAGCGGGTCGCCGATGGCGAGCTGGCACTGGTCGCTGAGCAGCTGTCACTGATCGTGATCGCCGCCTAGCACCACCCTGCCCGCTTCTCTCCCTACACTGGAGCGATGTTGACGCCCTCCATCGTCCTCTTCGCCTGCATTGCATGGACCGCACTGCTGTTTGGCGTGGCGCTGTGGGGCGAGCGCCGCGGGCACCGGCTTTCGAAGGCCTGGCCGCTCATCTATGCACTGTCGCTGGCCGTGCACTGCACCGCGTGGACCTACTACGGTGCGGCCTCGCAGGGGCAGCAATGGGGTTTCCCCATTCCACCGACCCTGGCCGGCATGGCGCTGATCTTCGCGTTGGGCCTGCCGTTCCTGCTCCGCCTCGGGCGGCTGGCCAAGCAGCACAACAGTGCCACCATCGCCGATCTGGTCGTTGCACGACTGCGTGCCGATCGCGGCCTCGGCTTCACTATCACCCTGGTGGCGCTGTTCGGCATCATTCCCTACATCGCACTGCAGCTGAAAGCCGTCAGCCAGGGGCTGGGTGCCCTGCTGGGTGATCGGTTTGCGCCTGCCGGTGCGCAGCTGGACATGTCGTTCTGGTTCGCGCTGACGATGGCCGCGTTCACCCTGCTGTTCGGTGCACGCAAGGCCTCGGCTACCGAGCCCAACCGCGGCATCGTGGTCGCGCTGGGCCTGGAATCGGTGCTGAAACTGGTCGCACTGCTGGCAATTGGCCTGTATGCGGCGCTGTCCGTGCACAAAGCCGGCACGCCGCTGCTGGAGAAGATGGCGCAGCTGCCGCCACCGGCCATCGTGCCGGACTATCTCACCATGGTCGCGCTGGGGGCGATCTCCGCGTTCACCCTGCCTCACCAGTTCCACGTCGGCGTGGTCGAGCTTCGCCAGACCTCGGACCTGAAGACGGCACGCTGGATGTTCCCGGTCTACCTGCTGCTGATCGGTCTGCCGTCGGTGCCGATGGCATTGGCCGGTGCCGCGCAGCTGCCGGCCTCGGTATCACCGGACCTGTACGTGCTGGCGCTGCCGCAGGCCGGTGGCCATCATCTGCTGGCGCTGCTGGCCTATCTGGGCAGCCTGAGCGCGGCCACGGGCATGATGATCCTGTCCGGGCTGACCCTGTCGATCATGCTTGGCAACCACGGATTCGGTTCGCGCCTGCTCGGCGGCATCGAGGGTGGCGTGGCCAACGCCGATCTGCGCCCGCGCGTGCTGGCGTTCCGCCGTGCCGGCATCCTCGCCGTGTTCCTGATGTCGTGGCTGTACAGCCGCGCGATGAGCGACACCGAGGCACTCAGCGATTTCGGCCTGATGTCCTTCACCGCCCTCTCGCAGCTGGCACCGGCTGTGCTGCTGGCGGTGTATCGCCCACGTACGCCCTCCGCGGCCATCATGGCCGGCATCGTGCTGGGCTCGTTGGCCTGGCTGTGGCTGGTACTGCTGCCGATGGTGATCCCGGCCGCGACGCCGTCGGTCGACGCCGACGGGCTGCATTGGTTGTCGGTGGTCTCGCTGCGCGTGCAGCCGGGGCATATCGCCATCAGCATGGGGGCCAGCCTGGCGGTCAACCTGCTGGCCGTGGCCCTGGTGTCGCGGGCCGTGCGTCCGTCCTTGCCGCGGAGGCGGGATGCGGTGGCTGCGGCGTCCCTGCGCAGGACCGCCGGACGCTTCCTTGGCCAGGAGCGTGCGCGCCAGCTGCTGGAGGGCCACGCCGGGCAGATGCTGGATGACGACCGGGTCACCGCCGTCGAGCGTGAGCTGACGGCCGTGGTGGGCGCAGGCATGGCACGGCTGTTGGTCGAAGCCGCACGCGAGGGCGGCGCCGCGCCGCTGGACGCGGTGACCCGCGCCGTCGGCGAGGCCACCCAGGTGCTGCGCTTCAACCAGCGCCTGCTGGAAGCTGCGCTGGAGAACATGAGCCAGGGCATCAGCGTGGTCGATGCGCAGCTGCAGCTGGTGGCCTGGAACAGCCGCTACGCCGCGCTGTTCAGGTTCCCGCCGGAGCTGCTGCAGGTCGGGCAGCCGGTGGTCAACCTCACGGCATGGGCACTGGGACAGCTGAAGATCGGCGACGGCCCTGGCGACACGCCGACCAAGGCATTGCAGCGCCGCGTCGCGCATATGCGCCGTGGCACGCCACACCTTTCCGAACGGATTTTCCCCGATGACACCATCGTCGAGATCCGCGGCAACCCGATGCCGGGCGGTGGCTATGTAGCCACATTCACCGATGTCACGGCGTTCCGCCGCGCGGAAGATGCGCTCAAGCGCAGTAATGAGAATCTGGAACGCCGGGTACAGGACCGCACCGCGCGGCTGCAGCAGGCGGTACAGGAGGCCGAGCGCGCGAACGCGGCAAAAACGCGCTTCCTGACGGCGGTCGGCCATGATCTCATCCAGCCCCTGCATGCGGCCCAGTTGCTGACCGAGGCGATGTCGCAGCACATCGAGTCCGAGTTCCTCGACAGTTTCCTGCGGCAGATCCGCGGCGCATTGGATTCCACTGATGACCTGCTGTCCGGCCTGCTGGATATCTCGCGACTGGAAGCCGGTGGGCTGGTGGCCGATCCGCGCCCCTTCGCGCTGTCGACCGTGCTGGATCCGCTTGCGCAGGAGTTCGCGGTGCTGGCGGCGGCGCGTGGCCTGCAGTTCCGCCACGTGCGGAGCCAGGCCTGGGTCCATAGCGACCCGCTGCTGCTGCGCCGGGTGCTGCAGAACTTCCTGGCCAACGCCATTCGTTATACCCGCCATGGCGGTGTCTTGCTGGGTGTGCGCCGCCAGGGGCAGGCACTGATGATCGGCGTGCATGACACCGGCCCCGGCATTGCTCCGGAGCAGCAGGCGGTGGTGTTCGAGGAGTTCCACCGGATCGATCGCAGCAACGGGCAAGGACTGGGCCTGGGCTTGACCATCGCGCACCGCATTGCCGACCTGCTGCATGCACCCTTGCACCTGCGCAGCGTACCCGGGCATGGCTCGGCCTTCTCGATCAGCGTGCAACGCGCAGCACCCCCTGTGACCCCGCGCAGTCCACCACCGACGGGCGGCAGCAGCGCCCTGAAGGGAATTCGTGTACTGGTGGTGGACAACGACCCGGACGCACTGGAGGCGATGCGGCAGCTGCTGCATTCCTGGGGTTGCGATGTGATCGCGGCAGGCAACGCCGATGACATCGGATCCTCAGCGCACGAGGCGGCGCTGTGGCTGTTCGACTATCACCTGGATGATGGCGATACCGGTGTTGCGCTGTGGAAGCGGCTGACGGGCATGCATGGGCCGCGGCCGACGGTGATCCTCAGTGCCGATACCGGCAGCGATACGCGCGAGGCGGTGCGCGGCGTTGGGCTGTCCCTGCTCAACAAGCCGTTCAAGCCGTTGGCGCTGCGCTGGGCGATCAACCACCTGCTGGCGACCACTGCCACGCCCTGACCCATCAGGGCTCGGGAAGCTCTTCGATCTGCCGGGACGGATCGGCCAATCCCATTTCGTGCAGCACGCGGATGGCCTGCGCGCGGTTGCGCACGCCCAGCCGCTCCATGATGCGTGTCATGTGTGCCTTGACCGTGCGCAGCTGTACGCCCAGCCGGTCGGCGATCTGCTTGTTGAGCAGGCCCTCGGCCACCAGCCCCAGCACCTTGTACTGATGTGCCGACAGGCTGGCCAGGCGTGCGGCCAGGTCGGTATCCCTGCTGAACGGTGCCACCCGCGCCACCGGCTCGCGCAGCAACGCTGGAATCCAGCGCTCACCCTCCAGCACGGACTGCAGCGCGGACTGCAGTTCGTTCAAGCCCGAGCTCTTGGGCAGGTAGCCCGCGGCGCCGAGGTCGATGGCACGCCGGATGACCTGCGGCTCCTCGTTGGCGGAGACGATGATGATCGCCAGGCCCGGCTGCAGGGCACGGATCGTGGCCAACCCGGCCAGCCCATGGTTGCCGGGCATGTGCAGGTCAAGCAGCATCAGGTCGATCGACTGGTTCTCGATCACCTCCAGCACGCCGTCCAGCGAATCAGCCTCGCTGATCTGCAGATCGGCAACCGCCTCTTCCGCCGCGCGATGCAGTGCCGCACGGAACAAGGGGTGATCATCGGCGATGAGCAGGGTTGGCATGTCCTGGCGAGATTATCAAATCGGCTGCGCGCGGGAACAGGTACCTAGGTACGCTGGTACAGCAGGAAGGGCTTGCTAGTGTGGGGCGGAGAAGGCCGGCGACCGCAACGCCGTCCACGAGGAAATGCCATGTCATCCGCCCCCACTCCCGATGCCCATGCCTATCCACTGCTGATCAAGCAGCTGCTGCTGATGCCGCTGGCGGTGAGCCCTGGACAGGAAATCGTCTACGGCGACCAGGTACGGTTCGATTACCGCACCCTGCACGCGCGCATCGGCCAGCTGGCAGGCCTGCTGACCTCGCTGGGATACGGCCACGGCGACACGGTGGCGGTGATGGACTGGGACAGCAACCGCTACCTGGAGGCCTACTTCGCGGTGCCGATGATCGGTGCGGTGCTGATGATGGTGAACGTGCGCCTGGCCCCCGAGCAGATCGCGTACACGCTGAACCACAGCGGCGCGCGGGCGATCCTGGCCAACCGCGAGTTCCTGCCGCTGCTGGACGCCATCGACGAGCAGCTGCCGGACCTGCGCACCCGCATTCTGCTAGACGATGCCGATGGCCCGCTGCCGCCAGGCTTCGCCACCGAGTACGAAACGGGCCTGCGTGATGCCACGCCGGTCGTCCGCTTCCCGGACTTCGACGAGAATGCCCGTGCCACGGTGTTCTACACCACCGGAACCACCGGGTTGCCCAAAGGGGTCTATTTCAGCCACCGGCAGCTGGTGCTGCATTCGCTGGCGGCGATGGCCGCGCTCGGCGGCGCCCCCCGCCAGGGCCGCCTGCACCGTGACGACGTCTACATGCCCATGACCCCGATGTTCCATGTGCACGCGTGGGGCCTGCCCTACGTGGCTACCGCGATGGGCATCAGGCAGGTCTATCCGGGGCGCTACCTGCCTGCGAAGCTGCTGGCGTTGATCGCGCGCGAAAAGGTGACCTTCTCGCACTGTGTGCCAACCATCCTGCACATGCTGTTGGAGCATCCGGACGCGGCGCAGACCGACCTGGAGGGCTGGAAGGTGATCATCGGCGGTGCGGCCCTGCCCCGTGCTCTGGCGCAGCGTGCACTGGCACGGGGCATCGACATCTTCGGCGGCTATGGCATGTCCGAGACCTGCCCTCTGCTCACCATCGCCCAGATCGACGTGGACAGCATGACCGATGCCGACGAGGTGCTGTCATTGCGCACCAAGGCCGGCACTCCGGTGCCACTGGTGGACCTGCGCATTGTCGACCCGGACATGGGCGATGTCGTCCACGATGGCGTGGCCACCGGCGAAGTGGTGGCACGAGCCCCCTGGCTGACCCAGGGTTACCTGCACGATCCGGACGCTTCGGCAGCGCTGTGGGCGGGCGGCTACCTGCACACCGGCGACATCGGCAACATCGATGAAGGTGGCTACCTGCGCGTCACCGATCGCATCAAGGACGTGATCAAGACCGGTGGCGAATGGATCTCCTCGCTCGCGCTGGAAGACATCATCGCACTGCACCCGGCGGTCAGCGAGGTCGCGGTGATCGGTATCGCCGATGCGAAATGGGGCGAACGGCCGCTGCCACTGGTGGTCAGGCAGCCCGGCCGTGATGTGTCAGAGGCGGAGATCATCGAACTGGTCGCAGCGCGCAGCCGTTCCGGAGACATCTCACGCTATGCGATTCCGGAGCGTGTCAGCTTCGTGGATGCGATCGAGCGGACCAGCGTGGGCAAGATCAACAAGAAAAAACTGCGCGGGCTGCATGATCCGGGCGCTGGCACCGGCGGGCGCTGACGCCCTCTGCCGGCACGACTCAACCGCGCGATGCCCTGCCCTGCAGCAACTGGACCCAGGCCTGGAATCCCTCCAGGAAGCGCTGCAGGCGCATGCGCGTCGCCGCGTCGAAATCGTCCGCGTCATTGTTGTAGGCGGCCGCTGCTTCGGCCACATAGAGCTGTGGCGAGGCCATGGTCAATGCCCCCATGGCGGTCAGTGTATGGCGCAGCTGCGACTGTGCCAGTTTGGTGCCCCAGTGACCCGGCGTGGCGCCGATGATCGCCACCGGCTTGGCCGAAAGGACCGTGCGGTATTCGGCATCCTCGCGGGACAGCCAATCGAGCGTGTTCTTGAGTACGCCGGGCAGGGACTGGCTGTACTCCGGCGTGGCGATCAGCACGCCGTCAGCGGCTGCAATGGCCGCGCGCAGGCGCTTGACCCCGGCAGGACCGGCCGGATCGGCGGCTTCCAGGTCTTCGTCGAACAGCGGAATATCGGCAATGGTGTCATGCACGGTCAGCAGCAGGCCCGCAGGCGCGGCGCCTGCCGCGGCCCTGATCAGGCGACGGTTGTAACTGTTGCCACGCAGGCTGCCGGCAAACGCCAGGATGTTCAGCGGTGAAGGGTTGTCGGGCATGCGGGATTCCTGGGATAAGTCGGTGCGGGGTCACGGGCCAGGCGTCGACTGCACAGGTGGCACCGGGAACGGTCGCGCACAGCGTACCCCAGAAGCATCGCGCCCCAGCTGCAGGTGCAGGTGTCCGCCAGGTCCCGTCAGCCCGTGGCCAGCACGATCACCTGGTCGGCTGCGGTCACCACGCTGCGGCGATGGGTGATGGCCACGATCGTGACATCACCGGCAAGCGCGCGGATATGGCCCATGATCTCGCGCTCGGTCGCCTCGTCCAGCGCCGAGCTGGCTTCATCCAGGAACAGGATGGCGGGCGCTCCGTAGAGTGCACGCGCAATGGCGATGCGCTGCCGTTCGCCGCCGGAAAGTTTCAGGCCACGCTCGCCCACGGTGGTTTCAAAGCCTTCGGGCAGCGCGTCGATCAAGGCCAGGATCGACGCCTGGCGGGTCGCGCGGCGCAACCGGGCGTCGTCGCGCGGGCGCCCCAGCAGGATGTTGTCGGCCAGGCTCTCGTTGAGCAGGATGACATCCTGGGGAACGACGGCGACGACGGCGTGCCACGCGGCACGGTCGATGTCGGCCAGGTCGATGCCATCCACCAGGATGCGACCGTGCTGGGGCTCGATCGACTTCAGTGCCAGCTTGAACAGCGTCGACTTCCCTGCCCCGGTCTCCCCCATCAGGAAGTTGATGCCGCCGCGCCCGGCGTGGAAGGACGCATCCCGGACGCCACGGCCATTGCCGTAGCGATGGCTGACATGCTGGAACTCGATCCGGCCGCATTCTCCGTGGAATCGGCCGGCGTTTGCTGCCTGCCGCTCTTCGGGTGCCGCCCACAGGGACGATAGCGGCGTCAGCAGCGTCCACGAACGGGCAACGTCATCGATCGAGCGCGCGATCATTTCAAAGGGCATGTTGAGCTGCAGCAACAGCAGGTTGAACAGCACGATATCGCCGACGCTCAGGTCACCGCTCTGATAGCGCGGGAGCAGCAGTGCGAAGGTGACGATGAACTCGACCGCCAGGCCGATGCCCAGCAGCGCGATGAAGCCGACCCGCTGCAGCACGTAGGCCCGCCAGCTGTCGCGCACCTCCTGGGCCTTCTGTTCGAAGCGCTGGATCATCCACGCGCTGCCGCCGAACTGGCGCAGCGTCTCCATCGCGTTCATCGCATTGCCGACGAAGCGCGCATTCTGCTGGCCCGCTTCGACCGCCGCCTCACGATGGATCCGTGCTCGCCGGGTAGCGATGGCCGAGAGCGTGACGGCCACAGAACCGTAGCCCAGCACGATCGCCACCATCTGCAGGTTGATCAGCGCACCCAGTGTCAGCAGGGTCAGCAGGATCTGCAGTGCGCTGGGAATGAACACCACCAGGCCAAGCTGCACCACGATCTTCAGGGCGTTGCGGCCCTTCTCCCCGGCCACCTGCAGTTCGGCTGCGTTGTAATCCAGGAAGAAGCTGTGTGTCTTCTTCAGCAGCCGCGCGAAGTAGCGGGTGCTGGTGATGAAACCCAGGTTCTCGCCACTGAGGAACGACAGGTACTGCACGGTGTTCTGCAGGATGCTGGCGGCACCGAGCATCACCGCGTAGAGCAGGAACCCTCCCGTCAGTTCACGGATGCCTTCCGTGCTGATGCGGTCGATCAGGCGCGAGAACAGGTACGGCGCTGCCACCGTGGCCAGGCTGGAAAGCACGACGATGGCGGCAATCAACAGCAGCAGCCTGCGGTCCGCCTTCCAGTACGCGGTGAGGATCTCGGTGACCGGCGGCGGCAGCGCGAACATTCTCATCAGCGTCGGTCCGGCATCGGTGCAGTGGCTCCTGTGTGGCGGTGCGCCTGCCGTCGCCCCTCGGCACAGCAAGAGATCGTCGCGCATCCTGAATGATATGATATAACATCTTTATTGAAGGCGCGATGGCTCGTGCCGCAGACCAACATCCGATGAGATCGATGGACCGGGGCATGAACAACGCATCCACCGCCAGGCCGGCGGCATTGGTGGTCGCCAGCCTGGCCGCCGCTCTGCAGCTCAACGCTTCGGCAATGGCGCAGGATGCCAGCGCTCCCGGCAGTCCTGTCCAGGGCGACCGGCGATCCGATACCGCCACGCTGGACAAGGTGATGGTCATTGGCAGCAACATCCGCGATGCCATTGGCGGCGGCGCCTCCCCGGTCATCGTGATCGACCGGGAGGCCATTGATCGAACCGGGGTGGCCTCGTTGCAGCAGCTCTTCGAGAAGCTGCCGCAGAACTTCGGCGGTGGTGCCAACGGCGCCAACGTCGGCAACCTCGGCGTCGACCGCGATACCGGCAACAACTTCGGCCAGGGCACCGCCATCAACCTGCGTGGCCTCGGCACGGGCACCACGCTGACGCTGATCAACGGCCACCGTGTGACCTCCTCGAACCGCTATCAGTACGTCGACATCTCGCTGATTCCGCTGAGTGCCATCGAGCGCGTGGAGATCCTCACCGATGGCGCCTCGGCCATCTACGGCACCGACGCCGTCGGCGGTGTGGTCAACATCGTCCTGCGCCGCGATTTCACCGGCTATGAAACCTCGCTGCGCTACGGCAGCGTCACCCGCGGCAGCATGGACGAGTACCAGGCATCGCAGTCGGCCGGCTGGTCGTGGGAGGGTGGCCACCTGATGGCCAGCTACGAGTTCCTGAAGCAGTCCAACCTCGCCGCGGTCGACAAGGACTTTTCCAGGAACGTCACGGTCAGGCCGTACGACATCTATCCCGGCTCGAAGCGGCACAGCCTGTATCTGGACGGCGTGCAGGCGCTCAGTGATGTGCTGACGCTCAACCTGACCGGCTCCTTTGCCAAGCGCGAGATGGACACCACCATTTCCGGCACTGCCGACGAGACCCGCCTGTTCCCGCACACGCGGCAGTTCGATGTGTTCGCCGGCCTTACCCTCGAGCTTCCGCGCCAGTGGCAGGCCCGTCTGAATTCCGGATTCGGCAGAAGCGACGTCTCCTACGAGAGAACCACCATCACCGGCAGCTCGGTCAGCACCGCACCGCCGACGGATACCCATTCCGAATCGCGCTACCTGGAGATGATCGCCGACGGCGAGCTGTTCAATCTTCCGGCCGGCGGCGTACGCGCGGCATTCGGTGCGGGCTACCGCCGCGATGGCTATGAACTGCTCGATCACCGTGGGCTTGAGAAGCCGCTGGATCTGCAGCGCACGATCCGTTCCGCTTTCGCCGAGCTCAACATTCCGCTGCTGGCAGACATGCCTGGCGTTCGCCGGCTGTCGCTGACTGCGGCCGCACGCTACGACGACTACAGCGATTTCGGTTCCACCCTCAACCCCAAGCTCGGCCTGCTGTGGGAAGCAACGGAAGGTCTTTCATTCCGCACCAGCTACGGCCGCTCCTACCGGGCGCCGGTCTACCAGGACATGCAACTGAACAACACCGTGGTGGTGGCCAAGGTACCCAACCCGAGCGCGGCCAACGGAAGCACGGTGCTGATGATGCTCTCCAACGGCAACCCGGACCTGGGGCCCGAACGTGCCAAGACCTGGACCGGCGGCTTCTCGTTCGCGCCCCCGTCGCTGCCGGGCCTCAAGATCGACGCGAACTACTACCACATCGAGTATGCCGACAGGATCGGCAGCGGTTTCGGCGGCAGTTTCCCGTCGCTGTTCCTGCAATCCACCGTGCCCTATGCGGACCTGCTGACCGTCAACCCGACGCCGCAGCAGATCCAGCAGGCGCGCCAGCTGGGTGCCTCCGGCCTGGGACTGTTCGTATCGCGGGTGGGCCCTTATGCGCTGACACCAGGAACCGATGAAACCAGCAGCGAGGTCATCCTCGACAACCGCTTCCGCAACAACGCGTTCACTTCGCAGCGCGGCGTCGACTTCAATGCCTCCTACGATTTCGACGCCGGCCAGACCCGTATCGCATTGAACCTTGCCGGCCAATACATCATCGATTCCAAGCGCCGCGTGACCGCCACCTCGCCCGAGGTCGACGCGGTGAACGCGGTGTACTTCCCGGTCGACCTGAAGGTGCGCGGTGGCCTCGCCGTAAGCCACCGGCAGGTCGCCGGTGGGTTGTTCGTGAACTATGTGGACAGCTATCGCGATCCCGCCAACCGCGCCGACCCCCATGTCAACTCGTGGACGACGGTCGACCTCAATCTCAGGTATGACTTCAGCGGTTCTGCCGGCACCGGCCAGGGCACCTCGCTGGCCTTCAACGTGCAGAATCTGTTCGACAGGAATCCGCCCTTCATCGTCAACAGCATCAACACCGGTTTCGACCCGACCAATGCAACGGCGCTCGGCCGCTTCCTGTCCATGACATTGACCCATCGCTGGTAGAGCGCCCGCCGTGAGCGATGCCTCCCCCGCCCTCTCCAGACCCGCATCCGCCCTGCGCCAGGCGCTGGCCGTTGCCGCGACCCAGCTGAAGCTGATGTGGCGCGAACGGCGCCTGTTGTGGCTCGCGCTGACCCTGCTGCTGCTTGCGGGAGCGTCGGTTACCACGGGCGCAGCACGGCTGGCCCAGCAGGCCCAGGAGCGTCAGATCGTAGCGGAGCAGGAGGCCGGGCTGTGGGACAGCCAGGGCACGATCGACCCGCATGCTGCCGCGCACGTCGGCCGCGCCATTCCCGCGCCGGTGCGGCCGCTGGCGGCGCTCGACCCGGGCATCACGGATTTCGTCGGCACCTCGGTGTTCATCGAAGGCCATGCGCAGAACCCGGCCCGGCACCGACCCATCGACGCCGGCACCGCGCTCAGCCGGTTCGATGGCTTCTCCGTCGCATGGGCGCTGCAGGTCGTGGCGCCCCTGCTGATCATCCTTGCCGGATTCGCCAGCCTCTCCGGCGATGTCACCCGCGAGACCCTCCGCCAGGAGCTCGGCAGTGGTGCATCGGCCCACGTGCTGATCGGTGGCCGCCTGATCGCGCTGGCAACGGCATCGCTGCTGCTGGTCCTCGCCCTGCTGGCGGTCAGCCTTCCGGGCATGGTCGGCCGCACCCTCGGCACGGCCGACATCACGGCGCTCGTTGCGATGTTCGCGGCGTATGCGCTCTATCTCCTGGTGTTCTGCGCCATCACCATCGGTGTCTCGGCGCGCTTCAGCGCAGCACGCACGTCGCTGGTGGTGCTGCTCGGCTTCTGGGTGGTGGCCACCCTGCTCGCGCCGCGGGTGGCCCCCGCACTGGCCGAATCGCTGTATCCCACGCCTACTGCACCCGCGTTCCGGGCGGCGGTCACCGAGGACGCGGAGCACGGCGCTGATGGTCACGACCCGGCGGACAAGCGGCTGGACGCACTGAAAGCAGAGATGCTGGCACGCTACCAGGTGAAGGACGTGGACGATCTTCCGGTCAACTTCCGCGGTGTGGCGCTGGAGTTCGCCGAAGCGAATTCCACCGAGACCTACAACCGCCACTTCGAGCGCATCTACGCCACCTACCAGCGGCAGGCGATCACGCAACGCGCCTTTGCGGCGCTGTCCCCCACCCTCGCGCTGCAGGCCGTGTCACGGGCACTGGCGCGCACCGACTTCCCTGCACATCTGGCGTTCCTGCGCGGGGTCGAGGACTATCGCTACCGGCTGATCCAGGCACTCAACCTGGAAGTGAAACAGCACAAGGCCGCGAACGGCAGCAAGCATCTGGCCGATATCGCGACCCTTACCCGCTCCGTGGCGTACAGCCCGCAACAACCCCCGCTGGGCCACATCGCCGCGGCACAGTCGGTGAACTTCGCCATCCTGCTGGCCTGGGTGCTGCTGGCCCTGGGGCTGGTGTTCACGTCGGCGCGGCATCTCGGGAGTGCCCCATGAGCAGCCTGTCGATCGCAGGGCATGAGATCCGTCGCCTGCTGCGTGACCGGGCGTTGCCGGTGCTGCTTGGCCTGCTGGCGGTGCTGGCGGCCTTTGCAGCATGGAATGGCAGTGCGTGGGTCGGGCAGCGCGAGGCAGCCATCAGCCTGATCAACGCGGAAGAACAGGATGCCAGGGACCGAAGCCGGGGATTCGTTGGCAAGGCACCGTCGGTACTGCCCCGCGTCCAGCCGGTGCTCCCTCCCGGCCCGATGGCGGCATTGTCGATTGGACAGGCGGACGCCTACCCCTACACCGCCGACGTGGTTGCGCTGGGCGACCGTAGCCAGCTGCTCAGGCATGTGTGGTCCGACATCGGCAATCCTGCCGTGCAGGCCGCTGGCCGATTCGACCTGGCCTTCGTCATTGTCTTTCTGCTGCCCTTGGTCATCCTGGCGACCACCTTCGACCTCTGGTCGCGCGAACGCGAGCGCGGCATCACCGCGTTGATGTTGTCACAGCCCATCGCGGCGGGACGGCTGATCGCGGTCAAGGCGCTGGCCCGCGCTGCCATCGTGCTGCTGCCTGCGCTGGCGATCATCCTTGCCGTTGCCGCTGGTTCGGGGGCCACGAGTCCTTCCGGCCTGGCCGCGCTTGCCCTGATCGTGCTCGCCTACGGCAGCGTCTGGCTGGCGCTGGCGGTGCTTATCGGCTGCTTCGCCCGGCGCACCACCGAGGCCGCGATCGCTTCCGGCGCACTGTGGCTGCTGATCGTTGTCATGGCCCCGTCACTGGTCCTGGCAGCGGTGAACCTGAGGGTTCCACCGCCCTCGCAGATGCAGCTGGCCACCGCGTTGAAGGCGCAACTGGCCGACACTGCCCGCCAGCAGCAGCTGCGCCACGCGGCAGCCTCCCCCGCCACGCGTTCGCCAGCACCGCGCATTGCGGACGCCGTGCGCGTGGCCTATGCCGATCTTGTCCAGGCCGATCAGGCCATCGCGCCCTTGATCGCCGCGCATACGGAGGCTGAGGACGTGCGACGCCGGGCACTCGACCGGGCGCGCCTGCTGCTGCCGTCGGTCGCGGTGCAGGATGCACTGGACCGCCTCGCCGGATCCGACGCCGACCGGGCGCTGGCGTTCCAGCAGCAGGTCCTCATGTACTGGCACGCACGTCGGCAGCTGCACAAGGACTATCTGGACCGTGACGTGCCACAGACGCTGGCCGAGTACGACGCCCTGCCCCGTTTCGAATTCCAGGACACGGCGGGCGCCCTGCAACGCGGTGTACTGATCGACCTGGCCGCGTTGGCGGTCGCCACCCTGCTTCTGCTGATCGCAGCCTGGTCGATGCGGCGTCGGCTGGCCACCCCCTGAGGTACACCACTCATGCTGACTGCAACGCATCTGGTCAAGGAACACGGCACGCATCGGGCGCTGGATGATGTGAGCTTCACGGTAGCTCCCGGCGAGATCTTCTGCCTGCTGGGTGCCAACGGGGTCGGCAAGTCGACCACGATCAAGCTGTTCCTGGGCTTCCTCGAACCCACCTCCGGATCCGCCGAGGTTGATGGGCTCAGTGCCTGGCAGCGGCCACAGGAGGTACGCCGGCGCCTGTTGTACATCCCGGAGAACGTGGCGCTGTATGACGAACTGACCGGCTATGAAAACCTGGATTACTTCGCGCGCCTGGCTGCGGTGGAGCAGCGTTCGCCCGCACGGCTGAAGGAAGCGCTCAGGTCTGCCGGGCTGGCGCCCGAGGCATTCGGGAGACGCGTCGGGCTTTACTCCAAGGGCATGCGCCAGAAGGTGGGCATCGCGCTGGCCATCATCAAGGAAGCCAGGGCACTGCTCCTTGACGAGCCGACGTCCGGCCTGGACCCGACCGCTTCGGCCGAATTCCACGAGCTGATAGTGCGCCAGCGCGACCGCGGCACGGCGATCCTGATGGCCACCCACGATCTGTTCCGTGCCCGCGAAGTGGCGACGACCATCGGGCTGATGCAAGCCGGCAGGCTGCGCAGGACACTGGATGCCAGCACGATCACCGCCAATGACCTGGAGAGCCTCTACCTTGAGGAAATGAGCCGGAGCGGCTAGGCCACGCCGACCGCAGGCGCGCCTGGCCGGCCCATCCAGCGCCTGAGCCAGGCTTCGATGTTGACCTGCGGACCGAAGATGCCCAGCACCTGGGAGGAGTGATCCGGGCTGACCCTGCGGATGCCCGCGTCGGCCGATGCGCTGTCGATGTAGCCCCGCCGCGCCAGCAGGCCATCCACCAGCAGGCCCCTGATGAACTGCTGATGCCGCTGGGTGACCGCCACCGAGTGATCGTCGAGGTAGGACTTCACCTTGCGCGACAGCAGCGCCTGCGGCAGCAGGCCCTGCAGTGCGCGACGCGCGATCGTCCGGTCTTCCGCGCCGGCCATCAGCAGGTGCAGCGGCAGGCGGGCGAACAGTTCCACCACAGGCTGCGCGCTGATGGGTGATACGCCGTGCCAGCGTCCGGCGCCCTCGAAGGGATCGAGCACGCTGGTCGGGAAGATCATCCGGCCGATGTGCGCCAGCTTGTGCGGAGAGAGCCTGTGCCCCTGTGCGCGTGCCTGCCGCAGCCAGGCCGGCGGCACGCCATCCTGTTCTGACGCATCCACCTTCACCCATTCGCACGGGTTGCCCCAGCGGCCATTGA
Organism: Stenotrophomonas sp. GD03819; assembly: GCF_029841665.1. Classification (NCBI taxonomy): domain Bacteria; kingdom Pseudomonadati; phylum Pseudomonadota; class Gammaproteobacteria; order Lysobacterales; family Lysobacteraceae; genus Stenotrophomonas; species Stenotrophomonas sp. GD03819. Next base: position 178,428 of record NZ_JAOCEW010000001.1, on the reverse strand, counting down.
TGTTGCCCGGCTTCTTGAGCACGCCGTGGACGAAGGCATCCTTGAATACCCCGTACAGCGAATCACCCGACTGCGCGGTTTCGAACGCAACACGGAAAAAGTCACGGTCGATCCCACGCCGCCACGCATAGTCGATGGCAGCGGCATTGCCCTTGAAGCGGAGGAAGACCGCATCGCCGCCGACACCGGTGAACTGCACCGTGTCCACGTCGACATCCACGTCGCGCCGATGCAGCAGGTAACCCGAGCAATGCGCAGGACGCGCGGTTCGCGGGAAGTCCATGATCTCTTCCAGCGAGCAGTGCGGCTGCCGTTGGTACTCGACGAACTCGCAGCTCCTTCCGGAGGATTCACGGGCACCGGCAACGGCCATGCGCGCGAACATGCGCTCATCGGCACCAATGCCGGCATCGTAGTGATGGACGCACTTCACCTCCGGTGCGGAGGGCGCATGCAGCAGGCCGGCGAGGACGATGGAGGAGTCCAGCCCGCCGGACAACTGAAGCTGGATGCATCGATGCTGGCTCGCCAGCGCACCGATACAGCCCAGCAGCGTTGCACGTGCCAGTTGCACGGCTTCCTCCAGATCTTCGATGGGCGCTTCACTGGCCTGCCGCACCACATCCCACTGGTAGTGCCGGCCGATCGGCCGGCCATCACGGATCGTCACTGCCTCGCCCGCTTCGAGCGCGGTGACCTCCTCGAAGCCTGTCTGCAGGCCGTCACGGAACGGGAACAGCAGCGAATAGGACAGGAACGACCAGTCGACGTTGAAGTCACCCACTCCCAGCAGCAGGCAGTCTTCCATGCTCGAAAAGACCACCGTCAACTGATCGACCGTGGTCATGTAGCACGGAATCTCCGCTGTCGGATCGCGCAGCACGAACCAGCGGGTGGTATCCGGCTGGTAGCCCACGGCAACGTAGCGCCCCCAGTACTGCTCCACCAGGCTCCTGCCCTGCGTACTGCAGGCGCTGTCTGCCGATGCAGCATCGGGAAATGCCCTTGCGGGAACGGTATCGGCGGCGAACACCTTGTGGAACAGCTTGCCGAGTACCACCAGCGGACCGGACCGGCTGTACTCGAAGTAGCCCGGGTTGTCGGTCTGGGCATAGATGGCGCCGCCGCAGCCCTTCATCACGCAGGCGATGCCGGGGCGGCCCGCTTCGATCCGTTCCATGGCCTGCAAAGCCTGCGCACGAGCGGATTCGGAATGTTCGTTCCAGAACAGAGCGATGTATCGGTACATGCCTCAAGCCGGTTACAGCACCAGGATGGGCGTCATCCGGCGCAGATTGAAGGGGATGTCGGTCAGGACCTGGTCGCCGTGCTGCAACCAGCAATGCGCTGCGAACGGCTGGGTGCGCACCGCGAACACCCACGCGGGAACGATGCCGTACCGCGACAGGAACTCACGCATGGCCAGGCAGTAGAGGAAGCACTCATCGGTCTTCCTGAAGGCGATCGGTCGCAACCAATCGAACACCCGGACCAGGAGGGCCAGCTGCTGCAGATCCACCTCGCCCGGCATGGAGGCCTGACCGCGCCTACGGGCTGCCGACACCGTGTAGTTGAAAGGCAGGAACGTCCTGCTGCAGGCCGCGCGCGTGACCGAGGCCAGGAAGCGGCGCACATCGCAGGCCGTGATCGGCGGACATCCTCGGGACTCGCCCTCGCGCACCCAGTGCAGGGGCAACGCGATTTCGGCACTTGCTGCGGATTTGCCACGCAGCGGATCCTGGGTGATCAGGCGCCGATCAAGCAGCGACTGCAGCATCCTCGGCCTCGGCGCTCCATCGGAGGCCAGGGGCCAGTCCTGCACCAGCCCGCCAAGCGCCGCCGCTCCGCGCCGATCGATGGAGAGATAGCTGCCGGAGGCCTGATCAAGAATGACCATTGCGTCACCGGTCACACAGACATGTGCGTGCTTCGAAAGGAAGTAGGTGGTTTCAGGCTGGTCCATCGCGAGCGTGATCTCATGCTGCTGCAGGCATCAGAGCGGTGCATGCGGGGGGCATGCACCGCAGGTCATGCAGGGTGCGATGGATCAGGGCGAGGTGGTCGGGAAGACGCCATCCCACAACGTGCCGTGGTTGTGCGCCTTCGTTTCGGAAACCACCGAGCCCAGCTCGATCAGTTCACCCTGGTCTTCGTGATTCTGCTCTCCAGCCACTACGCCCAGCTCAATCAGTTCGTTCATGAACATCTCCTCTAGTCAGTGGATGCACCCACGCGATGCAGTGGATGCACAGCGGCCAGGCCAGCCTCGCCCCACGTGTTTCAGGACGATTGCCGCCAAGGCACGTAAATGTTACGATATAACATATTATTTTGGTGTGACGGCCGACCGTGATCGGACGGCGCTGCAGCGACTCCCAAGAGAGCGAGATGGATGCCCACCGAGATCAATGACGATGGCCTTGATTCCACCCTTCTGCTGAAGGGCCTGTTTCCACTGCCGAAGTTCATCCGCTTCGTCCGGGAGCGTTGCCCACCAGGAAGCTTTGATGAAGCGATGCTGGTGGAGCAGTGGCGGGAAGCCCGCGCCCTGGTGCGTCGCCTTCATCACGACGAAGCAGACCACGCCGATGCCATGGACGTCCTCGACCTGCCCGAAGAGATGCGGCCACTGGCCGAGCAGGCGCTTCGCCAACCCTCGATGCACCGCATGACGAGCATGGTCCCACGCAGTTGGAAGATGGTGGAGATCGACCGGCTGGTGGTCTTCCAGGAGTGCATCAACCTGCGCCACATCGATCAGCTTGCAGCGGCCACGGCCGCGTCACCCGATGCAAGCGAGATCATGGAGCTGGTGGCGCGACGTGGACGCCACACACATCCGGATGTGCGCTTTACCCAGTCCGATGGCATCTACACGTTCGCATCTGCGTCCAACGACCTGCGCTTCCTCGACGTGGCGACGATCGACCCTCGCACCATCGCCGGTTACGAGCCGTTCGGCGCAGCCAGCCACGCCCTTGTCGTCTATCTCGGTTTCAGCGACAACCTGATCAGCGCCACACGCATTGGCCGCCGGATCATCCTGACCAACGGCTCGCACCGGCTGTACCTGCTGCGCAGGCTCGGCTTCCGCCATGCCCCCTGCCTGGTGACCGATGCGTCCGACAGCGATCTGTCCGACGTGTTGCTGCCCGCCGCGGTGAAGCAGGATCGGCCGTTCTATCTGGGCGCTTCGCGACCGCCGATGTTCAAGGACTACCTGGATCCACGCCTGACCTGCACCGTGCCGGTCACCCGCAAGCACTATGCGCTCAGGGCCAAGCTGGATCTGCAGCGGATCACGGTTCCAGCGGTGTAGAAAGGCCGTGGGCATCAAGCCCGACGGCGGTAGCCAGCCACATCAGGTCGTCGCCCGCAGAACGCCTTTCAGATACGCGTCGTCGCCATGAACCGTTCGCGGTCCTGCTGCGTGCGGCGGCGGATCTCCTCCAGCGCCTGGCTTTCGGTCGCCTGCAGCATGGCTTCGAACAGGCGCTGGAAGTGATGGCGCATCGCATTGCGTGCGGCCACCGGATCACGCGCACGCAGGGCTTCGAAGATGGCCATGTGCTCGTCGGCACGGCTGGCGCCATCATCGTGGCAGACCCGGGCATAGACCTCGCTCACCCGCGGCAGTTCGCTGCGCATGCGCCAGATCTGCTGCACGAAAAATTCCACCACCGGATTGCCGGAAAGCCGTGCGATGGCCAGGTGGAAACGGCGGTCGTACTCGCCGGCTTCGGCGTCGCTCAGGTCGCGACGGCACAGCGCTTCGGCCAACGCCTGCAATTCGGCAATGCCGGCATCATCCAGATTGCTGGCAGCCAGCGCGGCAGCCTCGGCTTCGAATACCGCGCGGGCAGCGGTGAGGTCGAAGGCGCTGACATCCGGCAGCCCACCGGACGCCTGCGTCGGGCGCGGCTTCACATGCACGCCCGAACCGATGCGGATGGCGATCCAGCCCTGTGCTTCCAGTGCGATCTCGGCTTCGCGGATGGTGACCCGGCTGACACCGAACCGTTCGGCCAGTTCACGCTCGCCCGGCAGCCGCGAGCCCGGCGGAAATTCGCCGTCCTCGATCAGCTTGCGGAGCTTGGCAGCGATGGTCTGGTAAAGGCGGTTGGCGGACATGCGGCTGACCCTTGGCGATTCCCTCCGGGTCCCTGCCCTGCCACCGCGGCCGGCAAGGGTCCGGTTGGAGCGACGGCGCGACCACTGGCCGCGCCGCCCTGTTCAGAACTTGTATCGTACACCGAAATACGCACGCCGCCCGTAGGTCACCACTTCGCGGAAGTTCCCATAAAGCGGCTGGTAGGCCACGCGCGGCTCGTTGGTCAGGTTCATCAGCTCCAGCGACAGCGACAACTGCTTGTTCACCCGGTAGCGCAGGCGCAGGTCCACGCTGGTGTTGTCATCATAGTAGCGGTTCTGCTGCGCGGTGTTGCCGGTGAAGTCCTGGTAGTAGTGCGAGCGGAACTTGCCGATGGCCTGGATGTTGAAGCGCCCGACGTCCCAGTAGATCGAGCCGGACAGGACGTGCCGCGAGAAGCCGCTGAGACCCGCCGGCGGCACGATCGCCGGAATGATCGTGCCATCACTGGCCAGCTGCTCGCCCAGTCGTGAGTCCTGGGTCCGGTAGTCGGCATCGGCGTAGTTGTAGCTGACCTTGAAGCCCAGCCCGTCGAACGGCTTGGGCAGGTACGACAGTCGATGGGTGGCGGTCAGCTCGAAGCCGGTCAGCGTGCTGTCCTCGTCGGTGGTTACCTGCTGCCGCACCGGCACAGTCACGCTCTGGCCGTCGATGGTGTAGGTCTCCGGCATCAGCGCAGTGGCGGTGCCGCCGTTGAACTGCTTCCAGTACACCGCGCCGGCCAGCATCGTGTCCGGGTTCGGGTACCACTCCAGTGACAGGTCGCCGTTCCAGGACATCAGCGGCTGCGCCGCCGGGTTGCCACTGGCGCTGATGTCATCCAGCGCACCGGCCAGGTTGCCGTAGGTGGCATCACTGCTCACGTTGATGGTGCGCCCCGCACCCAGCGCGGCGATGTCCGGCCGTGACATCGCGCGGTATGCACCGACCCGCAGCAACACGTCCGGGCGCAGTTCGAAGGCCGCGTTGAGGCTGGGCAGCAGCTTGTCGTTGCCCGCCTTGAACACCTGCGTGCTGTACTCGCCGGTGGGTTGCAGGCGGATCGTCCCGTCACCGTTGTCCTCGATACGCAGGCCGGTACGCACGCCTTCGGAGCGAACATCGGTCTTGACCCAGCGCAGGCCGAGGTTGCCGGTCACCGGCAAACCGAACAGGCTGCTGCTGAACTCACCCAGCAGATAGAGCGCGCGTGTCTTCTCGGTGATATCGACATTGTTCGGATCCTGGAAACCCGGATCCAGCCCGCTGTCGAGGCTGCCACGGAACGACTGGTACAGGCAGTTCGGATCGAAGTACGCCCACGAGGAGATCGTGTTGCCGCTGGCGGCATCCATGAAGTCATCCTGGGGGAATGGTGCGCGGCAGGCCTGGTTGGCAGCGATGATCTTCGCCTTGTCGGCCGCCACGCGCTGGTCGTAGTCGGTTACCAGGGTGTTGTCGCGCAGGCGGTAGTCGGCCTGGCTGGCGCGCACGCCGCCCTTGATGCGGGTGAAGAAACCGGACTCGGGCATGAAACTGGCATCGAAGCGGCCGGCCTTGATCTTGTGGTCGTTCTCCGTTGCGCTTGAGGTCACCCGCGCCGCCCCGGTGTAGGCGTCCCAGTTGGTGGGGTCGAAGTTCGGGGCCAGCGCAACACTGGGCACTTCGCCGTGCCAGTCCCAGTCATAGTCCACGTAGCCGGTGGCACCACTGCTGATGCCGGGCACGACGGCATTGTTGACGTCGCGCTGGTTCGCGCGCAGGCGGGTCATGCGCTCGCTATCGAGGCGATTGGTGTGCGAGTACGAAAGATCGGTGGACAGCTCCCAGGCCGGGGTCGGTCGCAGGATCAGGTTCAGGCCACCCCCGGTGTATTCCTCGCCACGCCAGTAGCGGTTGGAGGTGGAGTCGATCGAGGTGCTGCCATGCAGGTGGCGCACGATGCCCTCTGCGTCCACGTCGCGCTGGGTGATGCCGCGACGTGCGTTGGACAGGCTCAGATCGCTGCGGTTCTCGTACCAGTTGCGCTCGGTGTGTTCGAAGTCGAGATTCACTTCAACCACGTCATTGGGCCGCCACTGCAGGGCAGCGAACTCGCTCTGGCGGTCGTTGCGCTCCTGCTTGAGCCGGTAGATGCGGCTGCTGGGCACCAGGTAGTAAGGTGCGCCGTTGGCGATGGCCTGCGCGGACACTTCATTGCAGTTGGCATTACCCACGTTCTGCGTGCCATCGCAGGCATACCAGGTGGAACCGCTGGTGATGCTCTCTTCCGGATCGGTGCCGTCCAGGCGCTGGAAACCCAGCGAAATGCCCAGCTTCTGCCCGTTGCCGAACTCGAACTGGTCGATGTAGCTGGCGGTGCCGCGGTAGCCGATGCCGTCGTCGTCGCGGTACTTCTTGTCATACTCGGCCCAGCTGCCACGCAGATCGATCTGCGCCGCCCGCTTGCCGTACTCCAGTGGGCGCACTGTTTCCAGGCCGATGGTGCCGGCCACGCCGCCTTCGATGATATCGGCGCGCTGGGTCTTGTAGATGGCGACCGTATTGATCAGCTCGGCGGGGAACATGTTGAAGTTCACCGAGCGGTCGCCACTGCCGTTGGTGATCTCGCGGCCATTGAAGTTGGTGCTGCTGAGGAAGGCGCCCAGGCCACGGATGGAGATTTCCGAGGCCCCGGTCTTGTCGCGGGTCGAGGCGGCGCCGGTCAGGGTCTCGATCGCGTCGGCCAGCGAGGGCGCCGGCAGGTCGCCGATGTCATCGGCCGAGAGCACATCGGCAATGACCGTGTCGTCGCGCTTCTTGTTGATCGAACTCTGCATCGATTCGCGGATGCCGGTGACCTGCACCTGGTCCAGCGTGGTGGGATCCTGCCCTGCTGCCTCCTTGCTGGATTGCGCCTGGGCCGTGGGCAGGCCCGCCAGCACGGCAAGCAGCGCCACGATCAGGGGTGTGGGGGACAACGAGATGCTATGCACTGCTCCGGCGGGTCGCCGCATGGTTTCCTCCTCCCAAAGGATCGCCTGCATGCCAGGCGTGGGACGCAGCTTCGGCACGGCGACATGAAAATGTCAACCAATTGGTATGTGAGTGTTCAAATGCCTTTGATCCATACCAGTTGATCGCAATTTAATGTGCTTATGCAGCATGACTTTGCGCGAAAGCTGGCTTACAACAGACCCGAAAGTGGTATGCAGACCCACCCTGAAACGACGGCCGGGCCGTCCCTGGAAGGATTTCATGCGCATTCACTCGCTGGCACGTCACCCGTCCAACTATCCATCACTGTTTTGCCTGGCCACTGGTCTGGTCATGTGCCTGACCACTTCAGCGGCAAGTGCTACCAGCTGGCTCGTCCACGATGTCGCTGAGTTCACTACCGCCGCCTCGGCGCTGCAGCCCGGCGATGAGATCGTGTTGGCTGACGGCATCTGGACCGACGCCCGGTTGCTGCTGAAGGGCCAGGGCACGGCAGCCGCGCCGATCACGCTGCGCGCGCAGACCGCCGGCAAGGTCGTCTTCAGCGGGCGCTCGGACCTGCGCCTGGCAGGGAGCTACCTGCAGGTGTCCAACCTGGTGTTCCGCAACGGCTACGCACCGGGTGATGCGGTGGTGGCATTCCGCGAATCGAGCAAGGCCGTCGCCAGCAACAGCCGCGTCACCGGCCTGGTGATCGACGACTACACCAACCCCAATGCCAGCGACCAGGACTACTGGGTTTCCTTCTATGGCAGCCACAACCGCCTCGATCACAGCCAGCTGCGCGGCAAGACCAATGCCGGGCCGACCGTGGTGGTGGTGCGCGATGCCACCCAGGGCCTGGACAACCAGCACCGCATCGACCACAACTGGTTCGGCCCACGCCCAGCGCTGGGCGTCAACGGCGGTGAAACGATTCGCGTCGGCACCAGTGACACCTCACTGAGCAATTCCAACAGCACGGTGGAGAACAACTGGTTCGAAGGCTGCGACGGCGAGACCGAAATCGTCTCCAACAAGTCTGGCGGCAATACCTACCGCGGCAACGTGTTCTATCGTTCGGCCGGAGCACTGACCCTGCGCCACGGCAATGGCAACCGGGTGATCGACAATGTCTTCCTCGGCGATGACAAGGCCGGCACCGGCGGCGTACGCATCATCAACGCCGACCAGACCGTCAGCAACAACTACTTTGAACGGCTGGCCGGGTCCAGCAACCGTTCGGCACTGGCGGTGATGGATGCGCAGGCCAATCCGCCGCTGTCCGGCTATGCGCCGGTGGTAAATGCCACGATCAGCCGCAACACCTTCGTGGACGTGGCGAAGATCAGTTTCGGCGTCGGCCATGATGAGGCGAAGGGCATCGTGGTGGCCGCCAGCAACAGCCGCTTCACCGGCAACCTGATCGTCAACCGCACCAGCAGGAACCCGCCCAATGCCGCCAGTTCGCTGGCCGGTATCGACTTCAGTGGCAACGTGCAGTCGCCGGCAGCCAGCACTGTGTTCCCGGGAGGCGTAGAGAGCCGTGGTGTCAGCCTGCAGCAGGCTGATAGCGGATTGTGGGTTGCCACGCCTGCCCTGCCCGCCGTGGGTGCCGATCCTGCCCTGGCAATGACCGCGCGCGAGGCGACCGGCGTTGCCTGGTATCCCAAGGTGGGCGAAGTTGCCCTGCCACGCACCCCCAATGGAGTTGATCGATGAGGTTGCAGCCGCTGTTCATTTCCCTGGCTTTGGCCGCCCCCTTCGCCCTGCTGCCGAGCGCATCGCTGTTCGCAGCCCCCACTGCTGCCGTGCGACAGGCCGAGGCCGCGCCGGTGCTGGTCACCGCCGCACAGTGGCAGCAGATGGCCAGCGAAGGCCGCCGCTACCCGTGGTTTTCCAAGGAACAGGCGCGCACCGAGGCGACGCTGAAGAAGATGATGAAAGCCGGTATCGACGTGCCGGTACCCAAGGACAAGGGCGGCGGGCGCACCCATGAACAGCACAAGCGCAACTACCAGGCGCTGCTGGCGGCGGGCACGCTGTACCGGCTGACCGGCGACAGGGCCTACGTGGACTATGCGCGCGACATGCTGCTGCAGTATGCCCAGCTCTACCCGACGCTGGGCCCGCACCCGGAAGGCCGTGGGCAGATCCCCGGGCGCGTGTTCTGGCAGGTGCTCAACGATTCGGTATGGCTGGTCAACGCCATCCAGGGCTACGACGCGATCCGCGACGCGCTGTCCGCCAACGACCGCAACACCATCGAATCGAAGGTGTTCCGGCCAATGGCCGAGTTCCTCGTCAGCGAGCCGAAGAACTACGACCAGATCCACAACCACGCCACCTGGGCGGTGGCCGCCACCGGCATGACCGGCTACGTGCTGCGCGACCCTGAGCTGGTGGAGAAATCCCTGCGCGGCAGTCGGAAGGACGATCAATTCGGCTTTCTTCGGCAGATCGACCTGCTGTTCTCGCCCGATGGTTACTACGAGGAAGGCCCCTACTACCAGCGCTATGCACTGGCGCCGTTCCTGCTGTTCGCCAATGCCATAGAACGCAACGAACCTCAGCGGAAGATCTTCGCGCGCCGTGACGGCGTGCTGTTGAAGGCCGTGGATGTGCTGGTGCAGTCCAGCTACAACGGCTTGTTCTTCCCGATCAACGACGCCATCCTGGACAAAGGCATCGACACCGAAGAGCTGGTGGCCGGCATCGGCATCGCCTATGCGCGTACCGGTGATGACCGCCTGCTGTCCGTGGCCCAGCAGCAGAAGCGCCTGCTGCTTTCGCCCGAAGGGCTGGAGGTGGCGCAGGCGCTGGCGGCGAACAAGGCCAAGCCTTTCGACTACAGGCCGATGCTGCTGCGCGACGGCCCTGACGGCGACCGCGGCGGCTTGGCCATTCTGCGCATGAACGGCGAGCGCGGCCAGGCGCTGGTGCAGAAGGCCACCATGCAGGGCATGGGCCACGGCCACTTCGACAAGCTCAACTGGTTGTTCTACGACAACGGCAACCCGGTGGTGACCGACTACGGCGCGGCCCGCTTCCTCAACGTGGAAGCCAAGCGCGGCGGCATCTACCTGGCCGAGAACCGCAGCTGGGCCAAGCAGACCGTGGCCCACAACACCCTGGTGGTGGACGAGCAGAGCCACTTCAAGGGCGACTGGAAGCGCGGCGAGGAGCATGCCCCGCAGGTGCGCTTCTTCCAGGCCGATGCCGATACCCAGGTCGCCTCGGCAACCATGCGCGATGCGTATCCAGGCGTGATCTTCACCCGCACCCAGGCGCTGCTGCGCCACCCCGACCTGGGTCTGCCAGTGGTGCTGGATCTGTTGCAGGTGCACGGTAACAAGGCCGCGCGCTACGACCTGCCGCTGCACTTCAACGGTCACATCGTCACCACCGGCTTCGAGGCCGAACACTTCCCCGCCCAGCGCCCGGTGCTGGGCAAGGACAACGGCTACCAGCACCTGTGGCTGGATGCACGCAGCAAACCCGGCAGCGAACCGCGTTCGCTGGCCTGGCTGCTGGACGGCCGCTTCTACACCTACCGCTTCGGCAGCAGCGCACCCGCGCAGGCGCTGCTGGTGGAAAGCGGTGCCAACGACCCGGAATTCAACCTGCGCCGCGAACCGGCCCTGCTGCAGCGCGTGGAAGGCCAGAAGGACGTGACCTTCTTCAGCGTGCTGGAGCCGCACGGCGAGTACAACGGCACCGCCGAGTACGTGCACGGCGCCGACAGCCGCATCAAGGACATCGTGCGCACCCGTGGCAGCGATGCCGAGGTGATCGAACTGCGCCTTGCCAGTGGAGCCCGCATCGCGCTGGGCGTGGCCGATGACAGCAGCGCCAAGGGCGAGCACAGCGTGACCGTCGACGGGCATGCCTACGGCTGGAGCGGCAGCCACGCGCGCATGGACCGCAGCAAGGATGACGCGAAATGAACGGCCCTGCGGTGGTGGCCAACCTGCGCAAGGTGCCGGTGCGTTCAACAGTGCGCTGGCTGATCGTGGGCCTGATCGCCGTGGCTACGGTCATCAACTACATCGACCGCAACGCACTGGCGGTGATGTGGCCGGAAATCGCCAAGGAAGTGGGCGCGACCAAGGATGACTACGCGCTGCTGGTGACGGTGTTCATGCTGTTCTATGCCGCCGGCCAGTTCCTGTTCGGGCGCCTGTTCGACATGATCGGAACGCGCCTGGGTTTCGCTCTGTCGATCAGCGTGTGGTCGATCTCCATCGCCCTGCATTCGGTCACCCATTCGATGCTGTCCTTCAGCCTGGTGCGGGCGATGCTCGGCATCAGCGAGGCCGGTGCCTGGCCCGGCGCGGTCAAGGCCAATGCCGAGTGGTTCCCGGCACGCGAGCGCGCATTGGCGCAGGGCGTGTTCAACGCAGGTGCATCGATCGGCGCGATTGTCTCCGCACCGGCCATCGCCGGCCTGTACCTGTGGCTGGGCTGGCGCGGCACCTTCGTGCTGGTCGGTGCGATCGGCTTCCTGTGGCTGCTGCCATGGCTGTTTGTCTACCGCGCCGGGCCGGACAGGCATCCGTGGGTGAGCGATGCCGAGCGCCGGTTGATCCAGGAAGACCAGGCCGGGCAGCAGGCAGAGGTGGCACCGAAGGCCAGCGTTCGTGAGCTGCTGGCCCACCGGCAGAGCTGGGGCATGCTCGCCTGCCGCTTCCTCCTGGACCCGATCTGGTGGTTGTTCGTGTCCTGGCTGCCGATCTACCTGGCCGAAACCTTCGGCTTCGACATCAAGCAGATCGGCCTGTTCGCCTGGGTGCCGTTCGTTGGCGCGATGCTGGGCAGCCTCAGCGGCGGTTGGCTGTCCGGGCGGATGATCCGCGCCGGGCACAGCGTGGACCGCGCCCGCAAGCTGGCCATCACGCTGGGCTGCGTGATCATGGCCCCTGCCCTGCTGGCTGCCGTGCTGGCCAACCAGCCGCTGCTGGCGGTGCTGGCGATCGCTGCCGTGCTGTTCGGCTTCCAGGTGGCCATCGGCAACATCCAGACCCTCCCCGGCGATCTGTTCGACGGCCGCTCGGTGGGCACGCTGGCGGGCCTGGGGGGCCTGGCCGCCGTGGCCGGCACCTTGATCACCACCTGGCTGGTGCCGGTGCTGACCCGCCATTCCTACGCTCCGATCTTCATCCTCGTTGCCGCGCTGGTGCCGCTGTCGCTGGCTGCGCTGTGGTGGTGGACCGGGCCTATCCAGAAGCTCGACCGCCGCGCCGGTTGAGCCTGGGTCTCCTTCTTTTCCAAGTACATCCATTCCCCCGCAAACCAAGGAGTTTTCCGCATGTCGTTCCAGGACAAGGTGGCCATTGTCACCGGCGGCGGCCGCGATATCGGCCGCGCCGTTTCGATCAAACTGGCTGCCGCCGGTGCACGCGTCTGCATCAACTACGCCAATGATGAAGCCAGTGCCCAGGAAACGCTGGCGCAGATCCAGGCGGCCGGTGGCCAGGCCATCGTGCATCGCGCCGACGTCACCGATGCCGCTGCCGTCGCCGGCCTGGTCGCTGCGGCACAGGCCGCGTTCGGTGAGCGCATCGACCTGCTGGTGAACGTGGCCGGTGGCATGGTGCAGCGTCGCCCGCTGGCCGAGATCGACCCGGCGTTCTTCCACACGGTGATGGACCTCAACATCACCTCCACCTATCTCACCACGCACGCGGCGGTGCCGCACATGCGCGAAGGCGCAGCCATCGTCAATTTCGCCTCGCAGGCCGGTCGTGATGGCGGCGGCCCGGGCGCATCGATCTACGCCACCGCCAAGGCGGCGGTGATGACCTTCACCCGCGCCATGGCCAAGGAGCTGGGGCCGAAGGGTATCCGGGTGAACGCACTGTGCTGCGGCATGATCGCCACCCGCTTCCACGACGAGTTCACCAAGCCGGAAGTGCGCACGGCCGTTGCCGGCGCCACCCCGCTGCGCCGCCAGGGTGCGCCGGACGAAGCCGCTGACGCTGCTGTATTCCTGGCCTCGGATGCGGCGGCGTTCATCACCGGTGCGAATCTGGACGTCAACGGCGGCACCTACTTTTCCTGACTGGAATCCTGCTCATGCAGCGCTGGACGCTCCTGCTTTCATTGACGATCTGTTCCGCCGCGGCCGCGCCTGCCGCTTTGGCTGCACCGGTCTGGGTCACCGCTTGGACCGCCTCGCCGGCACCTGACCGCAAGGATGGCACCGCCGATGCACCCGTACAGTTCGCCGCACAGACCGTGCGCCAGGACATGCGTATCGGCAGCCGTGGCGATGCGCTGCGGCTGCGCATCAGCAACGAGCTCGGCACGGTGCCCTTGCGGGTCGAGGACCTTCGCGTGGGAGTCAAGAACGGCAAGGCCGCACCGCTGCCGGTAACGGTGGATGGCCGCGCGGTCATCGAGGTGCCGGTGGGTGCCGTGCTGCTGAGCGATCCGGTGCGGATGCCGGTGGCGGCGCTGCAGGAAATCAGCGTGAGTGCCTATTTCCCGCAGCCCACCCGTCCCGCCGTGCGCCGCACCGAGCTGCGGGTAGCGGACGGCAGGCAGGCAAACGTTGCCGACAGCGTGCGGCTGAGCTACCAGCAGAACGTGTTCTCGGCGGTGATGGTGCAGCGCGCAGATCGTCCCCAGGTGATCGTGGCGCTGGGCGATTCCATCACGGAAGGTGCCACAGCCCGTCGCGGGACCTTCAACCAGTGGCCGGAGCGGTTGGCGCAGCGCCTGCAGCAGGCCTGCCCGAACCGGTTCGTGGTGCTCAACCAGGGCATCAGCGGCAACAAGCTGCTTGACCATGGCCGCAGCCACAGCGCCCTGTCACGATTGGATCGCGATGTGATCGCGGCGGCCGATGCCGATCAGGTGATCCTGTTCGAAGGCATCAATGACATCCGCCACGGTGGTGGCGCGCAGCCGCTGCCTGGCCGCAACGCGGCGGACATGCTGATGGGCTATCAGCAGGTTGCGGCGCGGCTGCATGCGCATGGCATCCGCGCCTGGCTGGGTACGTTGACCCCATTCGGCGGTTCCGAGCGCTATGAGCCCGTGTCCGCAGCCACCCGCACCACGATCAACCAGTGGGCACGCGGTGGGCAGACCGGGTTCGATGGCATCATCGATTTCGATGCCGCCCTGCGTGATCCGAAAGCGGCGGAATCGTTGCCCAACGACATCACCCGCGACCATCTGCATCCCAACGACGAAGGCTACCGGCGCATGGCCGATGCCATCGATCTGCGCATGCTGGGCTGCACCGCCACCGACTGAGAGAGAACCGATGAGCCGCGTCGTTTGTTTCGGTGAATTACTGCTGCGGCTGGGAGCGCCTGGCCGCGAGCTGTTGTTGCAGACGCCGCATCTGCAGGTTCATGTGGGAGGCGCCGAGGCCAATGTGGCGGTCTCGCTGGCCTGCCTGGGCCATGACGTGCAGATGGTCAGCACCGTACCCGGCAATGCGCTGGGGCAGCATGCGGTGGCCGAACTGCGGCGGCATGGTGTAGGTGTGGACGATGTTCGTGAAGTGGATCGCGACCGCATGGGGCTGTACTTCCTGGCCACCGGTGCGGTGCAGCGCGCCAGTGAAGTGGTGTATGACCGGGCGGGCTCTGCATTCGCAAACAGCAGTGCCAAGGATCATGCGTGGCCCACTCTGCTGTCCGGCGCGCACCTGCTGCATGTCTCGGGCGTGAGTCCGGCGCTGGGCGCCAACGTGGCCGAGTCGGTGAGGGGGGCCGTGCGTGCGGCTCGCGCGGCCGGCGTCCAGGTGTCCTTCGACGGCAATTACCGTCCCTCACTGTGGCGACGCTGGGGTGGCGACGCAGCGGTGATCCTGCGTGAGATCTTCGCCGAGGCCGACATTGCGTTTGCCGATCATCGGGACATCGAACTGGTGCTGGGGCTGCACTTTCCGCAGGACGATGCGGTCGCTCGGACCGAAGCCGCTGCGGCGGCCGCTTTTGCCGCCTTCCCGCACCTGCAGTGGCTGGCCTCCACCCAGCGCGACGTGGTGAGTGCAGATCATCACATCCTGGGTGCGCTGCTGTTGGGGCGCGACGGCACGCGGGCGCAGGCACCACCGCGCGCGCTGCCCGGTATCGTTGATCGCATCGGTGGTGGCGATGCCTTTGCCGCCGGCATCCTGCACGGATTGCTGTCCAGGCTCGACGCAGAAAGCACCGTGCGCTTCGGACTGGCTGCGGGCGCGTTGAAGCACGCCATTCCCGGCGACTTCAGCCCGGTAGCGGAGGCGCAGGTGCTGGCTCTGCTGGGCAATGCAGGCGCGGATGTCCGGCGCTGAGCGCGCGTGATCACTCCGCCGGCGCGGTGGCGAAGCGACGATTGGGGCGCAGATAGATGCTGCCGGAACGGGCATCCAGCAGGACACTGAACTGCTGCAATACTTCGCTGCCAAGCGTGCCGTCGCCCGTGGAGCCTTCGTCATCGACAGTGATCGAGGCTTTCTGCCCTTTCAGTTGCAGGGTCGAAATGCTGGCCTCGGGCACACGCACATCCACCGCGCGTATCTTCCGGCCCGCGCTGCCGCTGAACTGAGACGTTCCAAGTCGTTCCGGGAACGCCTCCTGCAGGCGGTGTGCGGTGCCGAAGGCGTAGGACAGGTCGACGTTGCCGTTGCTGCCGGTGTCCAGGGCAAGCCAGGGCGTAAAGGTGCGGCTGCCGTTGCCGAGCGAGACCTGGATGGCCGGGACGTTGTCAATCCAGCGCACGTTGGCCCGGACATACCCGGCAAGATCGGGAACATCGTCGTGCACGCGCAGCAGACTGCGGCCGTAGTCGATTTCCAGGACCTTGCCCTGGAAGAAGGTCCAGCCCAGTACCGCATCGAAGGGGCGCCCCTTGTAGTCGATCACCACCGCTCCCATCGGTCGCTGCAGGCTGCCGATCCGGACCGCGTTGTGCGTGCTGTAGTCGAGAAGCGTGACGCCATCGGAACCGGTGTTCTCACTCTGATCATCAATGACCAGCTTCGCGTCCTGCTGGACATGCCTGGCAACCGCCGTGGCCGACGCACCGGTGTCGACGAGAAAGCGCAGTGGTCGTGAACCATTGATCGTACCCTCGACATAGATCCGGTGATCCTTGCCCTGCTCGAAGGGAATTTCGGTGACCGCAGCACCGGCTGCGAGAGGCACCAGCATGATCGACATCGCGCATTGAAGCGCAGTACGAGGCAGTCCGCACATCCGAGAGCTCCTTCCGTCAGTAGAGCCGCAGCGGGTGCCGTGCTCATTGCGGGTTGGATGCCGCCGCCGGTGAAAAGGTTTAATGCATCCGTGCTGCGTCACCGGCACGCCACCAGGACCGGATCATCGTCCGGAGATCCACGCTTCAAGTGCTGCGGTGTCCCGCATGTCGCCGTCATAGCGACGATCAGGAACATGCGGTTCATTCGAACCGCGCACACGGCCCCGAAAAACCTTCATCGGTACGGAGATCCTGGCCAGGCCGCTCGGGAGCCGCTCCGGCCGGACATCCATGTAGAGGCTGTCGGCCGACGTCTCGACGCCCACCTGCAGCGCGCCCAGCCGCTTCCACAGATTCAATGCATCGAGGCAGGCCGAGCCGCAGGTCGCGTCAGCCACGACCACCACCCTGCCCTTGCGTCCGGACCCGGCCCGCTCTGGTTGCGATAGAACGGCGGCCGGATCATTGGCGGGTTCCCGCCACAATGGCTGGCCTTGCTCCCTTGCCTGCGCCATCCCTGCGGTTACGGACTCCAGCATATGAAGCAGCGCCGGTGATGCGTCAGGTGCCTGCTCCAGTTTCTGCAGAAAACCACGGAGCTGGGCGATGTTGGGTTCGGACGCCCGCCACTCCACCCAGCTGTCGTCACGCACTGCATCGACGGCCTCGCGCCCCCAGATCAACCGCGCCAGCGCG
Source organism: Stenotrophomonas sp. GD03819 (assembly GCF_029841665.1). Lineage (NCBI taxonomy): Bacteria > Pseudomonadati > Pseudomonadota > Gammaproteobacteria > Lysobacterales > Lysobacteraceae > Stenotrophomonas > Stenotrophomonas sp. GD03819. The sequence goes on along the minus strand of NZ_JAOCEW010000001.1, from coordinate 161,450 downwards.
ATGCTCCAGTGCGACGCACCGCCGCTGTTGCCGCGCACATCGAGCACGATCAGGGGCGCCTGCTGCAACGCGTCGGTCGCCGGGGTGAGTTGCTGCAGCATCCGGGTGAGCTCCTGGAAATTGGCCGCAGCGGGATCGGCGTTGAAGCTGCTGGTGGTGATCCAGTAGCCACCGCCTGGCATCGTGTGCCAGCCATTGGCTGGGCGGAAGCTGCGACGGGTATCGGCCAGGCGTTCCTTCCGGCTTCCCGGATCGAGTGCAACCCAGCGCAGCGTATGGTGCTGTTCTCGACCATTCACACGAAAAACGCAGCTGCTCAGCATGGGCACGAACGGATTGCCCTGCTCCAGCAGCACTTCGCCACCACCATGGATGCGGCTGGCCTGCAGGTTCCAACGCCCGCTGAAGTCCCCCACCCGGCGTGCAGCCAGTGTCTGCGCATCGATGCCATCACAGGACAGCAATCGAGCCCCCAGCGGCGGATGGCCCGGACCACCGTCCACGGTCATGACGACCTGCGCATCGCCGTCGAAGCCAGTCAGGAACCCGGGCCATTGCGTTGGAAGATCGGGAGCGTCGGCAAGCGCGTTGAGGCTGACGTGGCCGTCATTGAAGGAGGCCGCGTAACCCTTCATGGCCCACCAGTAGCCCGCGAAGCTGTCGACCCTGCCCGCGCGCGAGCGGGCAAGCGCCGAGGCTACCTCCAACTGGGGAACGAAGCCGGGATTGCGCCGGTCGACCGTGCCCGGATGACTGTCGCGCATGGCTGCATCCGCTGCATCCAGATCTGCCAGCAACGTGCGCGACCAGTCGGTTGGAACGCCTTGCGGAATGGGTGTGGCAAGCACCGCGCCCATCAGAAGCCCTGCGATGATCATGCCCACATCCCTCCCTTGGATCGATCTCCAGTCTCGCAGTTTTCCAGCCCGGCAACCCGCGCCCGCCGCAACGGGCGCGGACGCACATCAATGCAGCGGCACCTTCAACACCGAAGGCGCATTGGCCGGCGAGCTGAAGGTCACCGTGCCTCCCAACTGGCTGATGCCCGCATACCGCAGATCCACCGTATCAACCACCAGGGTCAGGCGGCTGCCGGCCGGAATGTTCCAGCTGCTCGCTTCCAGGCGCAGGTCCAGCGTCTTCGGCTGGCCCGGCGTGGCACCACGCAGCGTGTAGGGCTTGTGGCTGATCAGCTGGCCGTTGCCCAGCACATCCTCGGCATACAGGTAGGCATACAGCGTGGTGTTGGCGCGGCTGGGCGTGACGGTCAGGCGCACCTCCGGCGCGCCGTCCAGGCGTCGTGCGCTCCACTGGACCGGCCCCTGCCAGACGCCGGCGGCGTTGCGGCCCACGAACGGAACATAGGCGCCTGGCGGCAGATTGATCATCTGCAGCGCGCCGGAGGCCATCGCCACGCCCGAGTTGGCAGCGGTCAGCAGGCCACTGCCGATACGGTAGTTCCAGCCGGTGCTGCCACCGTTCTCCGCCAGCCCACCCGTCGGCAGCAGCAGGCCTTTGGGTGCGGTCAGCGCATAGCTGACGGCGCCCGCATTGGTCGCCTGCCAGTTCGGGTAGGTGCTCCAGCTGCCCTTCTGCGACTTCAGCTGCACCGCAGGCTGCCGGTCGATGCCATTGGCCTCACCCTTGAGATAATGGTCGAACCAGTCGCCCACCGAATCGTAGACCTCGTTGGGAATACCCAATGCGCCAAAGGCTTCGTTGAGCGCATGGTCGCCATGGCGAAACTGCAGCTGCTTGGGGCCCTTCAGACGGTTGAAGAAGTCCACCAGCTGGCCCGGCGGGAACAGGCTGTCGTTGAAGGCGTTGGCCAGGAACACCGCTGGCTGGTTGGCGTTGATCTCATCGATGCTGGACCCGGGGCTGCGCTGCGCCGCCACCGGCAACAGCGAGTCCACCGCGCCCTGGTAGTTGCCGACCAGCACGTTGCGATTGATGGTCGTCAGTTCCGGTCCCGGGCGACCGGTGGCCAGGCCCGCGGCCACCAGCAGCGCGATGCCCTGCGCGCTGGGGGTGTCGTTGCTGTACAGCGAGGCCTGCAGATCGGCCCAGCCGCTCAGTGCAGCCACTGCCTTGATGCGCGGATCGCGCGCCGCCGCCAGCAGGCTGGTGCCGGCGCCGTAGGAGATGCCCGAAACGCCGATTCGTGACGGGTCGGCGCGGGTGTTGTCCAGCGCCCAGTCAATCAGCGCACTGACGTCCTCGACCGTGGCCGGCCCGGCGATGTCGATGCTGCCGCCGGATTCCCAGAAGCCACGCGAGCTGTAGCTGATGACCACATAGCCACGCCGCGCCAGCGACTGCGCCACGCCCACGTATTCCACGCTGGGCACCGCCCAGCTGCTGGGCATCACCAGCAAGGGAAACCGCCCGCTGCCCGCGTCCTGCGGTTCGATGACGAAGGCCCCGAGAGGCGTTCCATCCCAGCTGGGAATGGTGCGATGGGTGGTCTTGACCGTGGTCGCCCAGGCGGTGGGCGCCAGCCCGGTCAGCAGGATCAACAGCAGCAATACCTTGCGCATCGTGGTCTCTCCCCGTCGGTGGTGGTGCAACGGATCGGACCGTACCAGTGCGAATGGTGACAGGCACCTTGCGGCGCAGCATGACGTTTGCTGCATTGTCGCAGCCTTTGGATCGATGCTATGACGGGGTACTTCCCAAGGATGGACAGATACCATGAGGCCCCGGCCACTCTCACTTGTCGCCCTGATGCTGGGTGCAGTCGGCCCCGTGTCTGCGGACGGACCCGCGCTGTCCGACGTCGCCGCCGGCGCAGTTTTTGAAGAGGCGGAAGCGCTGTGCCAGGCCGACAACGGTCGGCTCTGGGGAGCGTCGCTGTGTGGGCCGATGATGCTGGTAGACCGGACCAGTCGACGGGTCACGGCATCCCATGCAGATGCACAGGGCCGCCTGCAGGTACGTGGAAAGGTCTTCGTCGGCCAGCTTCCGCCGGACGCGATCATCGCCAACACCGCCGTCGAATGGTCTGGCACCCGCTGGACGCAGCTGCTCTGGCCGCTGCCACAGGACGAAAGCCGGCGACGCACGCTGCTGGCCCACGAGATGTTCCATCGCCTGCAACCCGCATTGTCGATCGAAACGCCGGCAGAAGGCGGCAATGAGCACCTCGACACGCTCGAAGGGCGCTATTGGCTGCAGCTGGAATGGCGTGCACTTGCCGCCGCACTGTCCGCAACCGACCCCGGCGCACAGCGCAACGCGTTGAACGATGCGCTCGCGTTCCGTGCTGAGCGTTACCGTCACTTCCCAGCCGCCTCTCGGGACGAGGCCGCGCTGGAGTTGAATGAAGGCCTGGCCGAGTACACCGGCGTTCTCGTCGGCAATCCAACTCGCGCTGCGCGCATCGAAGCTGCACTTCATGACCTTCACGCCCAAGTGGGTGATCGCAGCTTCGTCCGTTCGTTCGCCTACGCGACCGGCCCGGCCTATGGCCTGCTGCTGGACCAGGTTGCGCCCGGATGGCATCGCAATCTTGTCCACCCCGCCCGGGATCTCGGTTCACTTCTGGCAGAGCGCACGCACACCACTCCACTCACCGGCGAAGCTGCACTGCTCACCACGGCAGCGCGTTATGACGGGCCTGCGCTGCGCGAAACGGAAGTGCAGCGGGAACAGCAGCGCCTTGCGCAGCTTGAACGCAACCAGGCCCGCTTTGTAACCGGCCCGGTACTGCGGCTGGATCTTCGCAGCATGCGCATCCAGTTCGACCCAGGCAACATGCAGCCGTTGCCTGGCAGCGGCACGGTGTATCCCACGATGCGGCTGAGCGACGTATGGGGAACGTTGACGGTCACCGACGGAGCGTTGATGCAGAACGACTGGAAGGCCGTGTTCGTGCAGGCGCCTGCATCGGGCGAACTGCCCCTGCAGGATCATGGATGGACGCTGAGCCTGGCGCCCGGATGGTCGCTGGCACCTGGAGCGCGCCGCGGCGACTACGTGTTGCGGGCACAGCCCTGAGCCTGGTGGCGAAGCAGACCGCCCCCCCTAGCACGCGCGCATGTCACCCACGCGCCGTGTGATCTGACACCTCTCCAGTGCTTGCGGGCGGTCACAGCTTCGTCTTTTCGTCGTTGACCGAAAGACGACAGCTTGTGACGCTTACGACACCGCAGGGCCTCCACAGCCCAACAACGCGGTCACGTCCCACCGCAATCCGCTGCACCCGACTCCGCACCGTCTCCCCATGACCTCGCCCTGCTAGGTCGTGGCGGACGGCTGCGCCCTGAACTTCTGCTGGAGAACCGCAATGCGCCTTGCAAGCTTCTTCTTCGCGTTCGTCCTCAGTGCCTTCGCCAGCGCTGCCCAAGCCCAGGTCGTCACCCTCAACAAGGGCGGCTTCGTGCTCACCTACGATTGCAGCATCCACAGCGCCACCCGCTACGAATACACCCTGACCGCCGACACCGGCTCGGCTGCCCGGCCGTCCAGCTTCTACAAGGACCCCGACCTGCCGGCAGGCTGCCTCGGCCAGACCAGCACCGCCTCCTACGCCAGCATCAAGTCCGGCTATGACCGTGGTCATCTGGTGACCTCCAATCACATGGACTACAACGCGACCTACATCCGCCGCGCCAACTACATGACCAACATCGTTCCGCAGGTCTCCAGCTTCAACCAGGGCATCTGGGTGAAGGCCGAGAACGTGGCCGAGTGCTATCGCGACATCGCGCCGGTTGATGTCTATGGCGGCGTGGTCTACGGCGACGCCTCCAACGACTATTTCCTTTCCAGCCACGGCATTCCGACACCGGAGTTCTTCTGGAAGACGATCATCACCCGCGATCCGAACACCGGCACGGCCAAGGCGATCAGCTGGATCATCCCCAATGAAGCGAACCTGGGCAGCCTGGACAGCTACCTGGTAACCATCGCCGATCTGGAGGAACTGCTGGGTGCCAGCTACGTGGCCATCAACGCACCTGCCTCGCTGAAGAACATGCTGCCGGCCAGCACCTGGCCGCAGCCGGCGGGGTGTGATCTGGGTTGACCGGCCTGCCGGGAATGGGTGGCACCCTGCGCGGGTGCCACCCAAGGATGGCTGTGGGAAAATGACGGGCAATTGCACCACCACATTGCCCCCTGGAGCTGTAGATGTCCCGTTTTCCCTTCGATGCCGTGCTGTTCGACTGCGACGGCGTATTGGTTGATTCCGAGCCGCTGGTGGCCCGCGTCCTCTCCGAGATGCTGACCGAACGTGGCTGGCCATTGACTCCGGCACAGGCGGGTAAAGTCTTCCTTGGCCAATCCGTTGCCCACTTGGCCGGACTGATCGAAGAACGCACCGGCAAGCCGTTCACCGAGGCGTGGCTTGAAGAGTTCCGCCAGCAGCGCAACCGGGCACTGGAACGTGACCTGGAAGCGATCCAGGGGGCACCCGAGGCCGTGCGTGCGATCGCTGCGGCCACCGGTGGGCGGATCGCCTGCGCCTCCGGCGCCGATCTGCTAAAGGTGAAACTGCAGCTGGGCAAGGTCGGCATCCTCGATGCCTTCGGCGACCACGTCTACAGCGGCCAGGACATGCCGAACACCAAGCCGCACCCGGACGTCTACCTGGCGGCCGCTGCCGCGCTGGGTGTGGATCCGAAGCGCTGCGCGGTCATTGAAGACACCGTGACCGGTGCGACCGCCGGTGTGGCGGCAGGTGCCACCGTGTTCGGCTTCAGCGAGGGCGGCCCGCACCACAGCACGCCCGAGGCTCTGCGCGCGGCCGGTGCCCAGGTGATCTTCCAGCGCATGGAAGATCTTCCCGCACTGCTGGCGGCCTACACCGCCGACGCTGCCGCCTGACCCGGCGTCAACCCGCAGCGCCCTGCGCGGCGCTGCGGCACCTGCCGCTGTAGTGCAGCGCAAACAGGTACAACCCGGTGAACAGCTGCAGGAACAACGGCGGCAGCGGCGAATAGGTGATCCACGCCGCAGGCTCGCCCTGCCCCAGCCCGCGCACCACAAAGTTGGCGATCACCGCCAGGGTGAACACGATCGAGGTCCAACGATGCACGGGCCGTGCCCAGCCACCGCGGCTCATTGCCGGCGCCTCGCTTCGGAACGGGCTTCGATCATCTTCCAGCCATTGCCCGATGGATCGCGGAATCCGGCGTCGACGGCGCCAAAGCGCTCGATCGGCTCCTGGGTGAATTCCACGCCCTGTGCCAACCACTGCGTGTAACGCGCCTGGCAGTCATCCACAGCCAGCACCAGGGGCGGCATTGCGCCTTTGGCCACCAGCTGCTGCAGCGAAAGCGCGGTGGCCGCATCGTGGGTGGGCGGACCCGGCACGAACAGGCCCAGCTGGAAACCATCCTGGCCTGGGCTGCGTACCGTCAGCCAGCGGTAGCTGCCATTGCGCACGTCGGTATGCACTTCGAAACCGAGCTTGCCGACGTAGAACGCCAGCGCCTCATCCTGGTCGCGCACATACAGGCCGACCGTGTTCACAGAATTCGTCATGGGACCTCCCTCAGGTGGGGTCCACGTTAGCAACCACCTCACGGCGGCGCTTCTCCAAAACTGCGATCTTCAGGTCCGGGCGTTGCGCGGCGCGTGCGTGGCATTCCGGCACACTGGCCGACGCCGCCTGGCCAGCACGCTCACGCTCGCGCACAGTGCCCGGGCTGTCACCGGTGATGTCACGGAAGATGCGGCCAAAGGTACCCAGGCTGCGCCATCCGGTCTGCGCGGCGATTTCGGTCACCGCCAGATCTGTATCACGCAGCAGCGCCACCGCCCGTTCGATGCGGCGGCTGAGCAGATAACGGTGCGGCGGCAGCCCGAAGGCCTGCTTGAACGAGCGGGCGAAGTGCGCCGGCGACACCGCACTGACCTCAGCCAGGCGCGCGACGGGCCATTCCTCATGGCTGGCCCGATCCATCCGGTCCTTGGCGCGCAGCAGTCGCCGCAGCAGTTCGGGGCTCTGGCTCATGGCATTACCGCCCGGGCCAGGTAATGGCGGGCTGCATGCCGCGCCTCGGCGGCCTGCTGGACCAGCCAGTCACGGAATGCAATGACCTTGGCACTGCCACCTCGCGCCGTGGGTGCCACGAACCAGAAGCTGCGACCGTCGCTGGCCACCCCCGGATGCGCCTGCACCAAACGCCCGCTGTCCAGCTCGGCCTGGAACAGGATCGGCGAACCAATGGCGATGCCCTGCCCTGCGATCGCGGCGCCGACATCCAGATGCTCGACGGCAAAGGGCGCGACGAAACTCTCCGGTGCCGGCGGTGGAAGGTCCCCGTGCGCGGCAAACCACAGGGCCCACCAGTCCGGCCGCCCGAGCAGGGGAATTTCCAGCGCGCTGCTGCCCAGCCCACGGGCCGCTGGCAGCAGCGCCGGCGCACACAACGGTGTGAACACGCTGGGAAACAAAGGAGTTACCTGAAGACCTGGCCATTCGCCCTGGCCATTGCGGATGGCCGCATCGAAGTGACCGGCGGCCAGATCCTGCGGCGCTGCCGACAGGTCCAGCTCCAGCACGAACTGCCGGTGGCGGGCGCGGAACGTGCCCAGCCGCGGCGTCAGCCAACTGGTGCCCAGCGTGGGCAGTACAGACAGGCGCAGTCGCGCCGCATCCATGTCTGCGGCGCGCATGAAGCTGGCGCGCAGTGCATCGAATGCCCGGGTGGCCTCCTGCGCGACGCTGGCCCCCGTCGCCGTCAGTTCTACGTGCTGTGCATGGCGCAGGAACAGGCAGGTACCGGTCTGGGCCTCCAGCCGCCGCACGTGGTAGCTCACCGATGCCGCGCTGGTGTCGAGCTCTTCGGCGGCACGCGCGAAGCTGCCCAGCCGCGCCGCCGCCTCGAAGGCACGGATGGCGGCAAGCGACGGAAGCTGGCGTTGGGTCACCATAAGTGTGGCTTAGCCTGAGCCCCGATATCTGCGTGGTCAATCCCCCCTCGTGCCCGCAACGATGGAGGCACCTTCGGTAGGGGATCACGCACATGGATCGACGGCAGTTCCTGGCCACTTTGGCCGCCGCGGCAGCGTCCACCGCCCTGCCCTCCGGGTGGGCCCTGGCCAGCCACAGCGAAGACTGGACATGGTTGCAGGGCAACTGGCGGGTCCGGCACCAACGCCTGAAGGAGCGCCTGGTCGGCGATACCCGCTGGGAGTCTTTCACCGGCTCCAGCGCGGTATGGCTCACCCTGGGCGGACTCGGCACCATCGATGACAACGTCATGGCGCTGCCTTCGGGCCCCTACAGGGGCCTGGGCGTGCGTGCATTTGATCCAGTGTCTTCCACGTGGTCGATCTGGTGGATCGATGGCCGCAATCCTGCCCATATCGAAGCCCCCGTGCGCGGGGGCTTCGAGGGCGATGCCGGCAGCTTCCGTGGCACCGACCGGATCGACGGGCGCCCCATCGATGTGTGGTTCCGCTGGCATGACATCCACGGCGAGGAGCCGTGGTGGGAACAGGCGTTCTCCGACGATGCCGGTGCGCACTGGGAAGTGAACTGGCGCAACTGGTTCCGCCGAACTGCTGCGGCCCCCTCTCCGCTTCCGAAGCTGCCGGATGCACCGGGCGACTTTGATTTCCTGGTGGGCCATTGGAACGTGCGCCATCGTCGCCTGCGCGCTCGGCTGGCAGGCAGCGATGCGTGGGACGCGTTCAACGGCACCCTGCACAACTGGCCGGTCCTGGGAGGATTCGGCAACGTGGGTGACAACCTGATGGACGTGCCTGGAGCACCGCTGCGCGGCATGGGCATCCGTGCCTGGAATGCGGCGGAGCAGCACTGGCTGAGCTGGTGGCTGGATGGCCGCGAGCCGACCCGGATCGGCGCGCCACTGCGTGGTGGGTTCCAAGCCGGTGTCGGCCGTTTCTTCGGCGAAGACCAGCACGACGGTCGATCAATCCAGACACGGGTGATCTGGTCACGCATTACCCCGCGTTCGGCGCGCTGGGAACAGGCGGCCTCGGCCGATGGCGGGCGCAGCTGGGAAACCAACTGGGTCAGCGACTTCGAGCGACAGGCATGAAGGCGCTGCTGGCCGTGATGCTGCTGGTTGCTGCGTCGCCTCCCGCGTCTCCATCAAGGGTGCTGCGGATCGTCGGCCCCGCCGAGCGCTTTGCCCCGGGCGTTGCATCCACGCAATACGACGAGATTCGACTGACCTTGAGTCCGGACGGGAAAACCGCACTGTGGTTCAGCCGCAACCGGCCCGGCGGTCCGGGCGGGTATGACATCTGGGTCTCCCGCAACGATGGGCAGCGCTGGCGGCCGGCGACGCCGGTGCCGTTCAACACGCAGGGGCGCGACTTCGATCCCGCCTTTTCCGCCGATGGCCGCGTGGTGTATTTCTGTTCGGATCGCGCAGGCGGCCAGGGCGGCGACGATCTGTATCGGGTCAGCATGGGGAGCGACGGTCGATTCGGGGAGCCGGTCAATCTTGGCCCGGCAGTGAACAGCGCGGCCGATGAATTCGCGCCGATGCTCTCGCCGGACGCAGCCACGCTGCTGTTCTCCAGCGATCGCGCAGGCGGTGCGGGTGGCCATGACCTCTACGTCGCAGCGATGGTCCGTGGCATGGCACAGCCGGCACGGCCGCTGCCGGGAGACCTCAATACCGCAGCGCAGGAGTTCGATGCCACCTTCCTGGGCGACGGCCGAACGGTGGTGTTTGCCCGCGCCCAGAACTTCGGCAGTGCACCGGTGCGCCAGTTCATTGCCTACGCACGTGGAGGCCGTTATGACGCAGGCCATGCATTGCCCTCGCCCTTGAACGAGGCCTCCGGCGACAGCTACGGCGCGATGCTGGATGGATCGCAACCCGACACCTTGACCTATTCGGCGCGGCGCGCGGACGGTGCAGGGTTGGACCTGTACCGCATCCGCTATCGGATGATGCGCCCTTGAAGGCAGATGTTGTCGATTTTCGGCGCCCCGGTTCGTCGAGAGGATGACTACCCCAGGAGAAAACGCAGATGGCCTCACACCAGCCCCTTGCCTGCACCTGCGGCCAGGTACGCCTGACCGCCACGGGCCAACCGATTGCCACCGTCGAATGCTGCTGCGACAGCTGCAGCAAGGCCGGCGCCATGCTGCAGTCGATGCCCCGAGCACCGGCCGTGCTGGGCCCGCACGGCCAGACGCTCTTCGTAATGCACCGCAAGGATCGCGTCAGCATCGATGCCGGGCATGCCATGCTGCGTGCCTTGCGATTGTCCAGCAGGGGCGGCAGCCGCCGCGTGCTGGCGGGCTGCTGCAATACGCCGCTCTTCCTGGAGTTCAGCGGCGGCCATTGGCTGAGCCTGTATGGCCTGTTGTGGCCGGCATCGACAAGACCTGCCGTGGAGATGCGGACCATGGTCAGTGATCTTCCTGATGCGTCTGTGCTTCCTGACGATGTGCCGAACCTGAAGACCCGGTCGCTGCGCTTCTATGCGCGGTTGATGAAGGCGTGGATCGCCATGGGCTTCCGCAGCCCACGCATCGAGGTCGCGGGAGATACCCATGCCTGAGCCCGGACGGATCGAGATCGAAAGCATCACCACGCCCGGGCACATCCAGCGCGTGGATCGCGCCAAGTACCTCGCCATGCGCCATGCCTTGCTGCGGGCGCTGCCCGCGCAACCGCCCGGCCTGACTGTCGCGCAGGCGAAACAGGCACTGCTGCCACACCTGCCCGCCGCGCTGTTCCCGGCAGGTGCCACCGCCGGCTGGTGGTTGAAGGCCGTGCAGCTGGACCTGGAAGCCAAGGGCGTGATCGAGCGCGTCGCGGGCAAACCGTTGCGCCTGTTCAAGCACCTGGCGGCCGGCTGATCAGCGCTGTGCAGGCAGTTCCAACCGGTGCTTGCGGCACAGGCGATACACCGTGACCCGCGATATCTGCATCTGCCGCGCGCATTCGGAGACGTTGTAGCCGGTCTGGCGCAAGATCTGCAGCAGTACATCGCGCTCGGCCTGGCCGCGCGCGTCGTGCAGCACCGCCGCGGGCAGGACCGCTACCGATGCGCCCAGCTCCAGGTCACGCTCACTGATCAGCTCGCCCTCGGCCATGATCGCTGCACGCTGCACACGGTTCAGTAGTTCGCGTACGTTGCCGGGCCAGTCGAAGCGCCGCATCGCCTGCAGTGCGGCCGGTGCGAAGCCGCGTGCACGCACGCTGTGGCGCAACCGGAAGCAGCGCAGGAAGTGCTCGGCCAGCAGCTGCACGTCGGCACCGCGCTCGCGCAGCGGTGGCATCAGCAGGCGCAGCACGTTCAGGCGGTAGTAGAGATCGCTGCGGAACCGCCCCTGCGCCACCGCGTGTTCCAGTTCGACGTGGGTCGCGGCAAGTACCCGCACGTCCGCGCGCAGCGGCTGGCTGCTGCCCACGCGCTCGAAGGTTCCCTCCTGCAGCACGCGCAGCAGGCTGGTCTGCGCTTCTGCCGGCAGATCGCCTACCTCATCAAGAAACACCGTACCGCCATGGGCGGATTCGAACACGCCGATCTGCCGCTTGTCGGCCCCGGTGAACGAGCCACGTTCGTGGCCGAACAGCTCCGACTGCACCAGGTTGGCCGGAATCGCACCACAGTTCACCGCAATGAAAGGCCTGCCGGCGCGCCCCGACAGCGCATGCAGCGCATGTGCAGCCAGTTCCTTGCCTGTACCGGTTTCGCCGGTGACCAGCACCGGCAGTTCCACCGGCGCGAACTTGTGCAGCACCGTGCGCACCGCATGCAGCGCAGCGCTTTCGCCAATCAATGCGTGCGGTCCGTACCCACTGCAGGTTGCATCGACTGGCGGATCATCCGCATCGAACTGCTGGCGCATTGCGCAGACCAGGTCCTGCAGGCCGAACGGCAGCGTGAAGCGCGCGCCGCATCGCTGCAGCAACGGCAGCCAGGCCGGCGATGTGGGTCCGGCGCCCGGTGGCAGTACCGCCAGCCAGGGCAGATGCTGGTGCTGCTCGATCCACGGTGCCAGCAGCTGCAGCGACGCCGCATCGAGATGGCGCAGATCGAGTACGGCGAGCAATCGATCGCGCCCACGCAGGCCTATCGCCATGGCGGGATCGGGATGGATGCTGCGCACATACCAGCCTGCTGCCGCCAGCGCACTGCGCTCGTTCGCCAACGGCTCGCCAAACCAGAGCACGCAACGTGATGTAGAAGCCTCCGGGACCGCTGCCATGCTTCCCCCAGCATCCGGACACCGTCGGCGGACTGTCAGGCAATCGCCGGCGTGCCGCCCCCCGCCGGGACCTCTACGGCCACCGGGGCGGCCTTTGTTGGGCGGATCCTAGCGCTTCCCTAAACGGCGGCGCAATGAGCAATGCGTCAAGAAATTCGTGGCTGAACCGGCACCGTTGCAGACGGCGGCGCCACCTGTAACACCCATGCGACAGTTGCCCGCCGCCCTTGCCCTGCGGTGCCTGGGGCTTCGAAATCCCAACGATTCCGCGACGTGCCTGTAACACCGTGGCAGCAGCACGGTCAGGTGCTGCACGGTCCCGACATTGGCGGGTGGGCACTTCCAGGTTGGCACGGTTGATGCGTGGTTCCGCCGCACCCATCGCGGGAGATCGGCATGGACGGCACCACCCTGATTCGCTGCCTGGCCGCAGCACTGGCAACCGCCCTGCTGTTGGTTGGCGCGGGCGCATCCGCGTCCGGCGCCCGCCAGGGCGTGAGGGCACAGCCGGGCGAAATCGTCCTGTTGCGGGACGTATCCGCGCGGCCGGCCTATCGCATGGCACCTCCGGGCATGGCGCTGATTGCCGACCCGAAGCCACAGCGCGAGATCGCCACCGCATTGGGCGCCGGTGGCACGACGAACGGCATGGACGAGTTGAGCGATGAGGACTATGCCGGCATGGGTGCCGGCCAGGCAGCGTCCGTCGCGACACCGGGCGGCACTACCGTTGAACGGGTCACCCAGCAGGCCCTGGGCGGCACGCTTGGCCGCGGTGGTGATGGCATGGTCGGCAGCAACCTCGGGGGCGCCATGAGCGGTCCGCTTGGTGCGGTCGGCAGCAGCACCCGCGGTATCGCCGATACCGTGCGCGGCGCACTGGCCCAGTTCCCCCTGCAGGGCACGGCCCCGGCAGGTGGAAAATGAAGGCCCTGCACGGCTTGCTTCTGCTGCTCGCTGCCGCGCCCTGGGCGACCCGGGCCGATGACTACGGCGGCATGCTCGCCTATCTCGACGTGGCCCGCATCGACGGCCACGCACTGGCCGGGGCGACGGGTGCCATCGCCGTCAACCAAGCCGCCGGCGACCTCAACGTGCAGGCCAACCTGCGGGGTATCGCCAAGGGCGATCGCGCCGACGTGGCGATCAATGCCCGGCAACTGCAGCAGGGCAACCGCGTGCTGTCCGGGCCGCTGCAGGCCACCGCGTTCATTGGCGGTGACGCACTGGCCGGTGCCAGTGGCATCGCATCCATCAACCAGGCCAGCGGCATCGCCAACACGACGCTCAACGTCGTCAGCGCGACGCTGGCCCGACAGGGCATACGCGAAACCGACGATACGGCCTTGGCCGCCGAGGGTTCCGCGTTGGCAGGGGGGCGGGACGACACCGGTCGCGGCGTCGCGACGGGCACCCGCAGCGCCGGTGTAGCCAGCACCGCACTGCGGGGATTCGACGGGGTCCTGCAACTCAATCAGATCGCGGGCAACGGCAACGAGACGGCCAACGTACTGGGCCTGGTCGTGCAGGACCGCCCGTGACAACCACCCAACCGATGCACCACCTGATGAGAGAGAGGGCACCATGAAAGCGACCGTCAAACAGACCATGCTCGCCATGGCGATTGCCACTGCCTCGACCGCCGCTGCGGCCAATGGCTGGGACAACCAGAACGCCAACGCGAACATCAACCACAACCACACCGTCAGCGAGACCCGCAACGACACGCACAACCACACCGACAACGACGTGCGCAACCGCACCGTCAACGTCAATGTGCAGAAGCACAGCAACATCCAGGCCGACGAACGCAAGGAAAAGAACAACCACGGCGTCGACGTGAACCTGGAGAAGGACCTGCGCCTGAGCACCGACATCAATTTCTCCGGCGACCCGAACATCACCGGCGACATCGACCTCGACTCGGCGGCCATTGCCGTGATCGACAACCGGCAGTCGATCAGCAACAACGCCACCAGCAACAGCCTGGTCACCAACAGCGCGTCGATCGGTGACAGCGTCGGCGCCGGTGCCTCGGGCAATCTAGGCTTCAATGTCGTCTCCGGCGACAACAATGCGCAGGACAACGCGGCCTCACTATCTGCGGCCGATGCGTCCTTCAGCTTCGGCATGGCCGACGCCGAGGTGTTCGTCAACCAGGCCGGCTTCGGCAACGCCACCATGAACTCCGGTGTCACCAACGCCGCAGGTCTCAGCGGCAACGCCTTTGGCGGCGCGTCCGGCAACATCGGCGTGAACATCGCCTCGGGCAACAACAATGAGCAGAAGAACGCGCTCGCGGCGTCGGTAGCGACCACGGCGGTGGCCCAGTCGAGCATCAGCTCCAACCAGGTCTCCACCGGCAACACGGTCAGCAACGCCGGCTTCGTGCAGTCCTACACCGATACCGTGCAGGTCGGCATGCGTGGCGGCGTCAGCGGCCTGACACTGGCCTATGGCGCGGGCACCTACCGCGGCACCGGCAACGCCTACCAGATGGCCAACTACTACCTGGATACGTGGAGTGGCGAGCTGCCGCACCCGGGTGGCAACAGCACCGGCCATATCGATCTGGACAACCAGATCCAGAACGCCACGATGAACCCCAACCGGCCGGGGGTGGGCGGCCTGGGCTTCGATACGCGCGAGAGTGGCACCAGCCAGTTCGTCGAACTGGGCGTGGCTGACCTGTATGCCAGCCTCAGCGGCACGGTCAGCACCACGCGCTGGGTGAACGTCAATGCGACCAACACCTCGGCCTTGTCCGGCAGTGCCTTCTCGGGCGCCTCCGGCAACATCGGCGTGAACGTTGCCGCGGGCACCGGCAACCTGCAGGCCAACAGCCTGGCCCTGGCAGTCGCCCAGCCCAGCACCGGCGGCGGTGGTGGCAGCGGCGAGTAAGCGCAACACCCCGGCCGTCCGCCAATGGCCGGGTCCCCGGGAGCCCCTGTTCCTCCTCCCCCTTGGGACAGGGGCTCCCCCCTGCTGCCGGAGAACGTAGATGATCCGTTGCCCTCCATCGATGCGCCTGCTGGCCTTCCTGTTGCTGATGGGCACCGCATCGGCATGGGCGGGCGAGGTCCACTTCGCCGGCGTGCTGCCCAATGGCGCGCTGCTGCAGCAGAAGGTGGAAAGCATGCAGGAGCGGCGCTACCGCAACGTGGTGCGCCAGCACACCGATTACAGCTGCGGGGCGGCCGCATTGGCGACCATCCTGCGCCATGCCTATCACCTGCAGACCGACGAAGCGACGGTGATCGAAGGAATGATGGGGGTTTCCGATCCAGCGCTGGTGGCCGAACGCGGCTTCTCCCTGCTCGACATCAAGCGCTACGTGGAATCGCTGGGCATGCGTGGCCGGGGCTACCGCATCGATGAAACACGACTGCGCACCCTTCGCGTGCCAGGACTGGTGCTGATGGATGTGCGCGGCTTCCGCCATTTCGTGGTGCTCAAGCAGGTCCGCAACGGCATCGTGGAAGTGGCCGACCCGATCCTCGGCAACCGCAGCCTGGCGCTGCCGGAGTTCCTGGCTGCCTGGCCATCTCGCGCGGTCTTCGTGGTGATCGGCAGCGACTTCGATCGCAACACCGTTCTTCTGCAACCCAGCGAACGGCCAAGTGCCCGCGCGCTCTATGCGCGGCAAGGGCCGATCACCGATGCCGAACTGGTCGACTTCGGCTTCAGCCACGCCGACCTGTTCTGAGGAGGTACGACCATGTTCCGTCAACACGTATGGATGGCTCTGCTGCTGGTGGCTCCTGCCCTGCCCCTGCAGGCCGCCGACGGCAGGACCGGGCGTGGACTCACGGAAATCCCCGACCCGGAGCTGAGCCTGATGCGGGGGCGCTACACCGTGGGTGGCAACAACGTTGCCTGGTTCGGGGTCACCATGGTGTCGCAGTGGCAGGCCAGCAACGGCACGACCCTGCAGGGCAGCCTGACCCTGGGCATGGACTTCCGGGGTGGTGGCGCGCCGAAGCTCAGCTTCCAGCCCAGCGTGCATGTCACGGCAGCCGATGCGCCGCTGCCCGATACCCACGGACGCAGCATCGACAGCAGCGGCCTGTCCAATGCCAGCGGCCTGGTGCAGAGCGTGCAGGTGGCCGGCGATGGCAATGTCGCGCGCAACGTCACCACGCTGACCGTCCGCGAAGGTGGCGTGCCGGCTGTTCTCTCTGATAGCGCAGGCAACATCACCGCGCAGCAGGCCGGCGCCAGCGCGACGGCCGTGCTGGAAGGCAACCAGGCACGCCTGCTGCTGCAGGTGGATGGCCAGGGGCTGGTGCAGCAGTGGATCCGCAATGGCAGCGTCGGCCAGGGCATCGCCCTCGCTGGTGACGGCCAGATCGCCAGCAACCAGCTGCGGCTCGAGCTGGTGCGCAACGCCGTGGGCGGCAACCTGCCGTTGAGCCAGAACGTGGCCCAGGCGATTGCGTTGAACCGCGGCATGGGGCCGGGCCAGTAGCAGGGCCTGGCATTGGGGGAAACGCTCCACAACGCAGGACACGAACATGCACACCCTGATGAGAATCACCCCGTTGGCGCTGGCGGCGCTGGCGGGCACCACCCTTGCCGCGCCGCCGACGTCTGACGATGGCGCAGACGTGCAGGCCCTGGCCAACCAGCTGGAACAGCTGAAAGCCAACTACGCACAGGAAGTGCGGCGGCTGCGCGAACTGGACATGCAGGTGCAGGCCATGCAGGCACGCTTGGGCGGGCGGGTTGGCCCAGCCTCGACCCCACCCGCCGCGCCATTGGCGCAGGCGGCGGCCGCCGCGGTTCCACCGAGCAGCGAGGGCTACGCCAGTACCGCTGCCGAGGCCCAACAGGCCAAGCAGGAGTCGCGGCGCAGCGT
The DNA here is from genome assembly GCF_029841665.1 of Stenotrophomonas sp. GD03819. Taxonomy (NCBI): domain Bacteria; kingdom Pseudomonadati; phylum Pseudomonadota; class Gammaproteobacteria; order Lysobacterales; family Lysobacteraceae; genus Stenotrophomonas; species Stenotrophomonas sp. GD03819. The sequence continues at coordinate 144,435 of NZ_JAOCEW010000001.1, read as the reverse complement.
GGACGACGTGAAGCAGCAGCAATCGGCCCTGTTCTCCCGTCGCTTCACCATCGAGAACAGCCTCACCTACGCCCGCTATGACCGCAAGCAGCTCACCCTCAACGGCTTCCTCGCGTTGGACGCCATCTTCCTAGGCAATATCGCCATCGAGAACGTGGAGTCCGACTCGCTGACCTATAACGTGGCGGCCCGCTGGGGCGTCAGCCCGAACCTGACCCTCAACCTGGATGTGCCCTACCTGGCGCGGCGCACCGTATACCAGAAAGGCGGCGCCGGCGGTGCAGCGGCCGCCATCGCGCAGGAGCAGACCAACGGCAACGGCCTGGGCGACATTGCCGTGAGCGCGAACTACCGGCTGTTCGGCGAACGCGGCTGGCGCCCGGAGACCGTGCTCACGGCCGGTGTCACCGCCCCCACCGGGCGCGCACCCTACGGCCTGGACTGGAAGGTGATCGAGCGCGATGACGACGACTACATCCGCTTCGCCGTGCCGCGCGAGCAACCCACCGGCAACGGCGTATGGCAGGCCAACCTCGGCCTGTCGATGGTGAAGACCGCTGACCCGGCCATCCTGTTCGCCAACATCGGGTACGTGCACTCCATCCCTCGCGGCTTCAGCGACATCGACAGCAATCCGGATACGGTCAACCCGGGCGACGTGAAGCTGGGCGGCTCGGTGTACTTCGGTGCAGGTGTTGCCTTCGCATTCAACGAGCGGACCAGCCTGAGCCTGTCCTTCAGCGACCGCATCAGCGCCCGCGCCTCCACCCGCTTCCAGGGCGGCAAGTGGATGAAGGTGATCGGCAGTGACGCCAATGCGGCATCACTGAACCTGGGCGTGACCTATGCGTTGAACCAGCACACCACGCTGGTGACACTGCTGGGCATCGGACTGACCCCGGACGCACCGGACTTCACGCTGGCGTTCAAGATTCCTTACATGCTCTAGCGGCCACTGCCCATGGCATGATGGGCGCTCTGCGGCCAGCGGACGTCCATCATGCGCATCGGATTCCTGGGACTTGGAGTGATGGGAACGCCCATGGCGGCCCATCTGGCTCGCGCAGGTTACAAGGTATGCGGCTGGTCGCGCTCCGACCGCAACCATGCGGCCGCGCGCACCGCCGGCATCAACGTCTGCGAGGCGGTGGACGAGGTATTCGCGGCCTGCGACACCCTCATCCTGATGCTGGCCAATGACGATGCCATCGACAACGTGCTCGATCGGCATGGCGCGGCGTTTGGCGAGCGGGTCGAGGGCCGCCTGCTGATCAACATGGGTACCAGCTCGGCAGCGTACTCACAGGCGCTGGCAGAACAGATCCGCGCCGCGGGCGGCCGCTACGTGGAAGCGCCGGTGTCTGGCTCACGCGTGCAGGCCGAAGCGGCGCAGCTGGTGATCCTGCTGGCCGGTGCCGATGTCGACCTCGCGGCAGCCGCCCCACTGGTTGCACCGATGGGCAGGCAAACGGTGTGCTGTGGTGCAGTGCCGTCCGCACTGCGCATGAAACTGGCGGTGAACCTGTACCTGATCACCTTGGTCACCGGCTTGGCCGAAGCGGTGTACTTCGCCGAAGCCCACGGCATCGAGCTTGACCGCTTCGCGCAGGTGCTCAACGCAGGGCCGATGGCCAGCGAAGTATCGCGAATCAAGCTGGACAAAATGATCCGTGGTGACTTCAGCGTGCAGGCGTCGATCACCGACGTGCGCAAGAACAGTGGGCTGGTAGCCGCTGCCGCCCATGAGGTGGGCATGCATGCGCCCTTGATCGACGCCAGCGACGCGCTGTTCGCACAGGCACTGGCGTCCGGATCGGGGGCGCTGGACATGGCGGCCGTGCTGCAGGCGGTACGGGCCGGGCCAACCGGCACTGGCCGGCGCTGATCCGGATTCATGTTCCGGCACTACTGCCGTCCTCCACCGCTGCTATATTCAGTCCAGCTCGGCAGGCATGGTGCCTGCCTTCGAATCACAGGGAGTTGGTCATGGGTCTGGTACAGGCGGTGAAGGGTGCGGTTGGCGGTGTGCTGGCCGACCAGTGGAAGGACTTCTACACCGTGCCGGCGGGCCTGCCGTCCACGGCCGCCCTGTTCGCGGCGGTGCCGCAGGGCACCAACGCCGGCCGCGGCTCCAACACCAGCGGCTCGTCCAACATCATCAGCAACGGCTCGAAGATCATCGTGCCGGAGGGCTACGGCCTGCTGCTGTTCCAGGACGGCGCGATCACCGCGTTCGTCGCCGAACCGGGTGGCTACGAGTGGCGCTCGGACGATCTGAACTCGCAGTCGATCTTCGCCGGCGACGGCCTGGTCAGCACCTTCATCAAGCAGAGCTGGGAACGCTTCAAGTTCGGCGGCCAGCCGGGTTCGCAGCAGGCGGCCTATTTCGTCTCGCTGAAGGAACTGCCGGACAACCGCTTCGGCACCCAGTCGGAAATCTACTGGGACGACGGTTTCCTCAACACCCAGGTAGGCGCGGTCACCCGTGGCTCGTACACGCTGAAGATCGTCGACCCGATCCTGTTTGTGAAGAACTTCGTGCCGGCCAGCTACCTGCAGCCGGGCCAGGTGTTCGACTTCACCGATCTGGACAACGCCGCCGCCAGCCAGCTGTTCAATGAAGTGGTCGGTTCGCTGGCGCCGGCCTTCAGCCTGTATACCAACGATCCGGGCAAGGGCAACCGCATCACCAAGCTGCAGCAGGACTCGCTGGGCTTCGCGCAGAGCCTGTCGGCCGCCGTCGAACAGGGTTACCAGTGGAAGTCCGACCGCGGCCTGGCCATCGTCAAGACCGCCATCGTCTCGATCGAGTACGACGCCAACACCCGCGAGCTGCTGAAGACCGTGCAGCGCGCCGATGCGCTGTCCGGTTCGCGCGGCAATTCCAACCTGCAGGCCAGCGTCGCCCAGGGCATCCAGTCGGCCGGCGAAAACGGCGGCGCGGCAGGTCTGGTCGGTGTCGGCATGGCGTCTGGCATGTTCGGTGTCGGCGGCATGCAGCAGCCGGCCACCCCGGCGGCCGACGATCCGGTCGCCAAGCTGAAGAAGGCCAAGGAAATGCTCGATCTGGGCTTGATCACCCAGAGCGATTACGACGCGCTCAAGGCCAAGGCACTGGGCCTGTAACGGCAGGACGCACACCCAACATGTCCGATCCCCGAAACGGCCCACCGCCGCTGCCCGGATCCGCGCCCGCGACGCCGCCGCCCCTGCCGGCGGCGTCGTTGGATGGGCCCGGTTCGCCGCAGGACGCCCCTCCCCTGCCCGGCAGCTTCCCGCTGGACACCTCCAAACTGCCGCAGGCCATCCGCGATGAAGTGGAAGCGCCCGATCCTGTTGCCATCGATACCTCGGCCAGCGAGCTGAAGGACGGTCTCAACCGCTGCCCGAAGTGCGGCGCCACCGACATCCGGCCCAAAGCCGGGACCGATATCCTGGTCTGCCTGTACTGCCGTCACGAATGGCATGGCGCGCGGGTCGAGGAAGAATTCGGCCTTGGCGAAGCCATCGACCAGCTGCGCGGTACGGTCATCGCCTCCGGCGCGCGTGACATCGATGCCGACACCTCGGCACTGATGACGTTCAAATGCACCGGTTGCGGCGCCGAAGTCACGGTCAATACCGAGAGTACGATGACGGCGCGTTGCCACTGGTGCCGCCACGTCTTCGGCGTCAACGAGCAGATCGCCAACGGCGCGGTGCCCGATGCGGTGCTGCCCTTCCATATCAAGAAGGACGATGCGGTCGCGCGCATCCGCCAGTTCGTCGACAAGCGCCGCATGTTCGCGCTGAAGGCATTCAAGGACCAGTTCACCCCGGAGAACGTGGTGGGCGTGTTCCTGCCCTACATGATCGTCGACAGCAATGTCAGCGCGGCCGTGGCCGGCAAGGGCGAGATCCAGACCCGGCAGTACACCGTAGGCAGCGAGAAAAACAAGCGCACCCTGTATGACGCCGACGTCTACCAGGTCGAACGCCAGGTCGATTTCACCGTGGATGACCTTCCGCTGGAATCCTCGGCCGAGCGCGGCAATCTGGATACCCGCGCCAACACCAACAACATCATCAACACCATCCTGCCGTTCGATACCAAGAACGCGGTGAAATGGAACGCTTCGTACCTGGCCGGCTTCACCTCTGAAAAGCGCAACCTCGACGTGGAGAAGCTGCGGCCGCGGCTGGAAGACCAGCTGCTGTCAATTGCCCGCGCACAGGTGGAAGGTTCGGTGAAGCGCTACAACCGTGGCGTGCGCTGGGAGCAGGAGCAGCTGGAGGTGCATGGCACCCGCTGGGTGTCGATGTACCTGCCGGTGTGGTTGTATTCGTACCACCAGCCCGGCAAGAACGGCGGCATGCTGCACTACATCGCAGTGAACGGCCGTACCGGCGAAACCATGGGCAGCGTGCCCGTGCAGCAATGGAAGATGCTGCTGGCGGCCCTGGCCACCGGCACCGTCATTGAAGCCCTCGCAATTGCCTTCCTGGTGGCATCGACATGAGTGACGACAGTGGCCTCTGGCTGTTGGCGGCAGGTCCAGCCGGCGCGACCGCGCTGTACTGGGCGCTGTACCGCTATTACCGCAACACCGACAAATCCCACTCCTTCGAGCACGAGACCGAGATCGAGGCACAGCCCGTGACCGGTTCGGACCAGAAGGTCGACCGGATCACCGGCACCGAGGACAAGCGCATCCGTGGTGACAATGTGTATGAGTACCGGAAACGGGTGGTCAGGGTGAAACCCGATCAGTAGAGCCAGGCCGCCAGGCTGCGGGTAATGCCGGCCGCTGGCCGGCACTCCTTCGGTCTCTGGACGTCAAAGGGGAGCCGGCCAGCGGCCGGCACTACCTATCAGCCGGCCTGCCCCAGCCGCACCTTCAACTGCTGGATCTCCTGTTCGCTGACCCCGATCGCCTTCAGGTAACCCTCCGCACCACCATACTGGCTGTGCAGCGCCGCCAGGAACTGCTCCATGTTGTCCGGCGCAGTACCTGCCATGCCCGCCATCTTGCGACCGATCTCCGGGTTCTGCTTGACCAGCGCCATGAGCTGCGCGTTCATCGCGCTGTCCTTCGGCTGCCCTTCCAGGTAATGCGCGGAGATCGCGTAGTTGTGCACGATCTCGGCCTTCGACACGCCGGCCAGGTCCAGCAACAGGCCGGCGATGATGCCGGTGCGGTCCTTGCCGGCCGTGCAATGGAACAGCACCGCACCATCCTGCTGCGCGGCGATGCGCCGGAACACCTGCTTGAACTGCGGCTGGCTGTGGTCCAGCCACTGCACATAGGCTTCGCCCAACGAATCCGGGAAGCTGGCCATCATCTTCTGCAGGTCCATCTTCTCGGTGCCCATCAGCGAGATGCGCTGATAATCGAAACGATCATCGCGGGCCAGCAGGTCCGGCGACTGTGCTTCCTCATCGGCGGTGCGCAGGTCGATGTCCAGCTTCACGCCCGCGGCGACCAGGGCATCACGGTCGGCATCGGTGAGGCGGCCGAGGTCGGCGGTACGCACGAACGCATTGGCTGGAATCCGGCCGTGGCGACCCTGCAGGCCGGCGAACGTACGTACGTTCCAGGCGCCCTGCAGCGGAATCACCCGCTGTGCGTCGGCGGCGACAGGCTTCACATTGGCGGCGGTCGTCGCCTTCGTGGAAGCCGCCTGCGATGCGTCGGCGGCAACCGCGGTTGCGGCCATCGGCAGGCTCAGCATCAGGGCCAGGGCGAGTTCGGTATGGCGGATCTTCATGGGGCTCTCCGTTCGAATCAGAAATTGACGGCCATTTCCAGGCCGAAAGTACGCGGGTCGTTGAAGATGCCGCTCTGGCCCAGCGCCGCGCTGTTGATCTTGTAGAACAGGTGCTGCTCATCGAGCAGGTTGCGTGCCCACAACGAGAACGACATCGTGGCGCCGGTGCTGTTGACCGGCACATCCACCAGTGCCACCCGTGCATTCACCACGAAGGAGCTGTCGGTGAGCATCTGGTCGTACTCGCTGGTGTAGTAGCCATCGGACCAGTTGCCATCCACATGGAACTTCAGTGCCGAGAAGTTGGCGAACGGCACCAGGTAGTCCACCGACAGGCTTCCTGCATTTTTCGGGGCCAGCAGCGGCTGCACGGTCACCTGCACGCCGCCGCCGAACGGGTCTGTTGCGGTCTGCGAATCGATCTTCGTGTAGGCGTAGTTGAGGCCGAGCGTGAGGTTGTCCACCGGCATCGCGTTGAACTCCAGCTCCGCACCCCGCGACTTTCCATCGCTCAGCGCATTGGTGGTGACCATGGTGGTGCGGGTTTCACCGCTGTTCGGGTCGAACGGCAGCGAGAAGTCCATCTGCTTGTGCGCGATGGTCGAATCGAACACCGCCAGGTTCAGGCGCGCACGGTTGTCCCAGAACTGCGATTTGAAGCCCAGCTCATAGGCCGCTACTTCCTCTGGACCGAATGCCGAGTAATTGGTCGAACGCGAGTTGGCGCCACCGGCCTTGAAGCCGGTGCTGTACTTGGCATAGACCATCGCGTGTTCGCCGAGGTCATAGGCAATGTTGACCATCGGGTCGAAGCGGCTCCAGCGGTCCTTGAACGCAAGGTTCGTTGCCGCGCCATTGACGATGTACAGGCTGCCCTTCTTGTCGTCACGAGTGTAGCGACCGCCGGCAGTCAGGTGCAGTCGCTGCAGCGCTTCGGGCGTCCACGTGGCCTGGCCGAACACGCCCAGGCTGTCGGTCCACGCCTTGCTGGCGCGGTCGATCCGTACACGGGAAAGATCCAGCGGGCTGGTCGCCGGGTTCACCGTATAGCTGTTGCCGCCCGGCCCCCAAACCAGCATGTTCGGCGTCTGCGCGTTATCGCCTGCGGTTTCGTGGTAATAGAACGCGCCGCCGAGGAACTGCACCTGCGAGGTGTTGCCGATCAACTGGAACTCCTGGCTGTACTGGTGCTGGTAGACCTGCGCCAGACTGTAGCGGCCGAACGGCGTGCCAGCACCACCATAGGCAGAGATCGCGTCGACCAGGCCCATGTCGAACTGGCCCTGGGTCAACTCGCGGTAGGAACTGATCGACTTCAACTCGAGGGCGTCACTCAACGTCCATGACAGGCTCAACAGATGGCCACTGGTACGGCCGATGTTGTCTTTCTGCGGTCCGCCCAGGATGGCACTGTCGCGACGGTCCTGGCTGGCACCGGCCTTCTGCAGCGGGCTGAGGTAGGCGCCCGGCACCAGCACCTGGGTGTGGTACGGCGTGGTGGCGTCGTAGGAGCGATCAAACGCGTACAGCAGCGAGAAGTCATCGCTCGGTTGCCACAACGCGCTCAGGCGTGCGCCGCGCTTGTCGTAGCTGTTGAAGTCGCGCTCACCGCGCATCGGGTTGTCGGTGGTGCCGCCGCGTTTGGCCTGCACGGCGTCGATCTTGAAGCTGACATCGCCCAGCTTGGGCAGGTCCAGGTGCAGCGCGCTGTTGTAGCCGCTGAAGTTGGACACACCCGCGCTGACGCTTCCGCCAAACTCGCCGGTCGGTGCCTTGGTCACGATGCTCACCGCGCCACCTTCGGTGTTGCGGCCGAACAGCGTGCCCTGCGGGCCCTTCAGCACTTCGATGCGCTCCACGTCGTAGAGCATGCTGCCCAGGCCCTGCGCACGGCCCATGAACACACCGTCGACGTAGATGCCGACGCCGGCATCGCGTGCGGGTTGGTTGGCGTCGCCGGAGGCGCCGACGCCACGGATGCCGATGTTCAGTGCAGAACTGCGGGTGGCGAACGGTGTGACCCGCAGCGACGGGATGGAACCATCAGACAGGCTGCCGAGTGAGATCGCGCTGCGATCCTTCAGCGCTTCGGCATCGACCACCGACACCGAGATCGGCGTCTCCTGCAGGTTGGTAGCGCGCTTCTGCGCGGTCACCATCACCTGCTCGAGGGCGACCACGGTGCGCGCTGCATCAGCGGATGCGCTGGCATCCGCAGTTGGACTTTCTTCGGCATGGGCCAGCGCCGGCAGAGCGGCAGCGATGGCGAGGGTGAGCAACGGGCGGTGCAACGTGGCGTGGCGCATCGGACTCATTCGCGGAAGGAGAAGGCCGGCGCAGTCTGGGAGGCGGGAATTACAAATGAATGACCGTTCATTCACTTCTTTTGTGACGTACTATCCCGCCTCTGGACGCCCTGACCTCACGCAATGACGCCGAAATCCGCCGTAGCCCCGACCTCCGAAGATCCCACTGCGGCCCATGCCGAGGCCCAGCGCCGCCGCATACTCGACGCCGCCCAGAAGTGCTTCATCACCCGCGGCTTCCATGCCGGTTCCATCGGCGATATCGCCGCCGAGGCCGAGATCAGCCAGGGGCTGATGTACCGCTATTTCGCCAACAAGCGCGCCTTGATCCTGGCCCTGATCGAACGCCAACTGCGCCACGACCAGGCCTCGATCAGCGAGATGCCGGCGGCCTCCGACCTGGTCGACGGGCTGCTGGAGTGCTATCAGCAATGGGCGCGCGGTGAGGTGCTGCCGATTCACGGCAACGCGATTGCCAGCGTTGCGCTGTATGCGGAGATCAATGCCGAGGCCCATCGCGATCCGGAGCTGGCCGCTGTGCTGCGTACCCACGACAACCAGACCAGCGCCGCCATCCAGGCCTGGCTGCGACAGCGTGATGCAAGCCTTGGCCGGGCGCTGGACGAAGAACGGATTGCCGGCCGCACCCTGTTGCTGCGGTTGCTGGTGGAGGGCCTGGCGATGCGTGCGGTGCGCGATCCGGACCTGCCGCCGGCGCGGGTGCGCACTCTGCTGGCCGATGCCATCGGGCGGGTGATGGGGGATTGAACGGTAGTGCCGGCCGCTGGCTGGCACCCCGGGCCCAAACGGTGGTATCAGATGAAGAAGCGGACCGGCAGAGCCTTCTGCGCGGCCTTCGCGCGCGCGCCGAAGTACCAGGTCGCCAGCGCGAGGAACCCGATGACGATCAGTAGCCCGTATCCAGGGCGTCCCCAGCTTGCGATCGGGGCTGCACCTGCCACTGCAACAAACGTGCGACCCGCAATGTACAGCAGGGTGCTGGAGATCGATGCGACGGTAGCGCAGAGCGCCAGGCTGATAAGGGCGTACCAGGGAAATTTGTGATTCATCGATGTCTCTTCAGGTCAGGGAAAATAGCCAACGTCGTTTCGAACAGGATCGGCAACGAGGACTGATCCAGCGTAGGGCCTGGCGTCCGCAGTCACGTCGCCTAACCGGCTTGATCACGGCGGCACTTAGGCCCTGCCCGGCCCCGGCACATCGGGCACCTGCACATCCCGGGGACATGCCCGTCCGGAAGATCAGGGAGCCACCTGCCCTCCCCCTTGCCTTCATGTCTGCCCCCACTGGTTCCCGCCTGGTCATCTATGCCGCCCTCGCGGGCAACCTGGCCATTGCCATCGCCAAGTTCATTGCCGCCGGCATCTCCGGCAGCTCGGCCATGCTCAGCGAGGGCGTGCATTCGCTGGTCGACACCCTCAACGAGGTGCTGCTGCTGTACGGGCTGCGTCGCGCCGGCAAGGCGCCGGACCCGGTACATCCGTTCGGCTATGGCCGCGAACTGTACTTCTGGAGCTTCATCGTCGCCTTGCTGGTGTTCGCTGCCGGCGCCGGCGTTTCGGCCTACGAAGGTATCCAGCACATCCGCCAGCCGGAGCCGGCCACCAACCACGCGTTGAGCTACAGCGTGCTGGGCATCTCCATCCTGTTCGAAGGGGCTTCATGGTGGGTGGCGCTGCGCGAGTTCCGGCGCACCAAGGGCAAGCTCGGCTACTTCGAAGCGTTCCGCCGCAGCAAGGATCCTTCCACCTTTACCGTGCTGCTGGAGGATAGCGCGGCCCTGCTGGGCCTGGGTTTCGCACTGATCGGGCTCGTGGCCGCCCAGGTCCTGGACATGCCGGTGCTTGATGGTGTGGCGTCGCTGTGCATCGCCGGCGTGCTTGCCGCCACCGCCTTTCTTCTCGCACGCGAAACCAAGGGACTGCTGGTGGGCGAGCCGGCCCATCCTGCGGTGGCTGAGCGGATCATGGCCGTGGCCGAAACCGATCCGGACCTGCGCCGCGCCAATGGCGTGACCACCATGCAGATGGGCCCCGAACAGGTCGTGGCCATGCTCAGCGCGGAATTCGAGGATGACCGGAAGACACCCCAGATCGAGGCGTGCATCACCCGCATCGAATCAGCCGTGAAGCGCGAATATCCGGAGCTGGTGGCGCTGTTCATCAAGCCACAGACACCGGAGGTCTATGCCGCACGGAGAGCGGCACTGGCCGCTCCGCCTGCGCAGGAATGACACTGCGTCTGCGCCCGTTTCACCTGTTTGGTGCCACAGTGCCATCACCGTTTGCCCGAGCCTGCCTCTACCGTGCCGGATTGGTTGCCCGCCGCTCTTCAGATCCTCCCCCGCAGCTTCTACCGGCGCCCACCCGTCGAGGTTGCGCCCGAGCTGCTCAACAAACTTCTGGTCCGTGACGATGGCCGAACGGGTCGCATCGTTGAAGTCGAAGCGTACGCGGGCAGCGCCGATCCGGCGGCGCACTCCTATTGCGGGCAGACGCCGCGCACGGCCAGCATGTTCGGTGAGGCCGGGCACCTGTATGTCTACTTCACCTACGGCATGCACTGGGGCAGCAACGTGGTCTGCGGAGAGGTCGGTGAAGGGGTGGCGGTGCTGCTGCGGGCCGTCGAGCCGCCGGCGGGCCTTGAGCGCATGCACGAGCTGCGCCCCGCCGCGCGCCGGGACCACGATCTGGCCAGCGGCCCCGGCAAGCTCTCGCAGGCATTCGGGCTGGACCGCAGTTTCGACGGCGCCGACCTGGTGACTGGCAGCCACGGCATTGTCATCGCCAGCGATGGCGTGCGGCCCCCGGAGGATCCAGTGGTCGGGCCCCGCATCGGCATCAGCCGCGCTGTTGATTTCCCCTGGCGATGGCACATCCGTGATCACCGTCACGTATCGATCCAGCCACGTCGCGCTTCCGCCCCTGCGAGGAAACGATGATGACCCCGCTCGACAAACCACTGCGCCGCGAAGTGCACATTGATGGCCTCCCCTATACCCTCACCGTGGACCCCGAAGGCCTCAAGCTGGTTGAGAAGGGGCGACGCAAGGGCATCATCCTACGCTGGCAGGACTTGGTATCCGGAGACGCGGCGCTGGCCGCCGCCTTGCAGGCATCGCTCCAACAACACTGAGCCAGCGCGCCCACCTCACATCGGCATCACCCCGCCGTGGCGATACATAACGGCGCGCGCACTAGCGTAGCGCCAGACAGCCGCCGCAACCGCCCTCGCCAACCAGCCCTGAAAAGCGCCATGGACGAAGCCGAACGACTGCTCGAAATCGAACGACTGCACCTGTTGGATACGCCCCCGGAGCCGGTGTTCGATGCCATCGTCGCCGCGGCCCGCGCCGCGACCGGCCTGACCATGGGCCTGATCACCGTGGTGGCCGAAGACCGCCAGTGGTTCAAGGCCAACATCGGCCTGGAGGGCGTCAGCGAGACAGCCCGCGAGATCTCCTTCTGCACCCATGCCATACGCCAGGACCAGCTGTTCGAGATACCCGACGCGCGCCAGGACCCACGCTTTTCCACCAATCCGCTGGTGACGGGTGGGCCGCGCATCCGCCACTACGCTGGCATCCCTCTGGGCTCGGCGCACGGCGCACGTATCGGCACGCTGTGCCTGCTCGACCCGATGCCCGGTGTGCTGTCCCCCTCCCAGCGCGAACTGATGGTGCATCTGGCGCGGGTCACCACCCAGGTGCTGGAACAGCGCAGCACCCTGATGGCGCAGGTGGGCCAGGCCAAGGCGCTGCATCGCGAGCTGAAACGCAGCGAGGACTTCCTGGAGCGTACCAACCGTGCCGCACGGGTAGGCGGCTGGGAGATGGACCTGCTGACCAACGAGGTGCGCTGGACACGGGAAACCAAGCAGTTGCATGGCGTACGCAGCAACTTCGAACCTACGTTGGAGACCGCACTCTCGTTCTATCGCGAGGACAGCCGCAATATCATCCAGGCTGCGGTAAAGCGCTGTATCGACGAAGGCGCTTCCTGGGAAGTACAGCTACCGATGACCACGGCCGACGGTCGTGCGATCTGGACCCGGGTGGTCGGCAGCCGGCAACAGGTCGACGGCCATCCGCGCCTGGTCGGGGCGATCCAGGACATCACGGACGAACGAGCCGCGCTGGACGCGCTGGAAGCGAGCGAAACCCGCTACCGTCGGCTGTTCCACTACAGCCTGGGCCTGATCTGCACCCACACGCTGGACGGCACATTGACCTCGGTGAATCCGGCGGCCGTGCAATCGCTGGGCTTCGAGGAAAGCCAGATGATCGGGCGCAGCCTGTGTGACTTGATGCCGCCGGAAAAACGTGAAGGTTTCAGGGCCTACCTCGCCCGGATCCAGGCAAACCACACCGACGCTGGCGTGATCGAGCTGATTGCCGCCGATGGTACGCGTCACTACTGGGCGTACCACAACGTGCTCGACAACGAAGCCAGCCCACCCTATGTGCTGGGGCATGCCCAGGACGTCACCGCGCTGCGGATGCAGGAGCAGCAGCTGCGCGAGATGTCCTTCAAGGATCCGCTCACCCAGTGCTACAACCGGCGTTACCTGCACCGGCTGGATGAACTGATTGACGAGCGCTGGGCCTGCGTGATGTTCGATCTGGACCATTTCAAGCACATCAACGACACCCAGGGCCACCGCCGTGGCGATGCCGTGCTTGTCGAGTTCGCCACGTTCCTGCGCTCGCCGCTGGGCAAGGACGAGACCGTGGTACGGCTGGGTGGCGACGAGTTCATGGTGGTACTGGTCGCGCCTGCGGACGGCCGGTTAAGCGAACTGGAGCATTGGTACCAGGACCACGCAGCGCTCTCGCCCAGCGCGTTCTCGATGGGTGCAGCCATCAACACGCCTGGCGAACCGGTGGCCGACACCATCCAGAAAGCGGACAGCCGCCTGTACCGCACCCGCGCACGGGTACGCCGCGAGCGACGCGAAGACCCTGCCGCGCGTTGATCAAGCCCTTACCGTCACCCAGGCCGGCGCGTGGTCGCTGGCCTTTTCCTGCAGGCGTACCCAACGGTCGACGCCAGCGTCCTTCAGTCGCTCCGCCAGTACGGGGTTCAACAGCAGATGATCGATGCGCAACCCACGGTCGCGCTCGGCATGTTGGCGAAAATAGTCCCAGAAGGTATAGATCGTGGCGTCGCCGTGCACCTCCCGCACCGCATCGGTCCAGCCCTGCGCCAGCAGTCGTTCAAAGGCATCGCGCACTTCAGGCTGGAACAGCGCATCGCGGCGCCAGGCCTTCGGGTCATAGACGTCGGCGTCCGTGGGAATCACGTTGAAATCACCCAGCAGCAGCGCCGGGTGCGGCAGCTCGACCAGGCTGCGCGCATGCCGGATCAGGCGTTCCATCCAGCGCAGCTTGTAGTCGAACCTGGGCCCGGGCTGTGGGTTGCCGTTCGGCAGGTAGAGTGCGCCCACCACAATGCCATGCACCGCCGCCTCCAGGTAGCGACTCTGCGTATCCTTGGGTTCACCCGGCAATCGGCGGCGGCTCTCGACCGGCATGGTGCCCCGGGCCAGCAGCGCCACGCCGTTCCAGCGCGCCTCACCCTGCCAGAGCGCACCGTAGCCGGCCTCTTCCAATGCCGCGGCGGGAAACGCGGCGTCGGTGGCTTTCAGTTCCTGCAGGGCAACCACGTCCGGCGATTCCCTGTGCAGCCAGTCCAGCAGCTGCGGCAGGCGCGTGCCGATGCCGTTGACGTTGAACGTCGCAATACGAAGCGTTTTGCGGCGGGGCATGGACAAAGGTTCCTCGGCGCAGCGGGACGAGCATTCACTCTGCGCGCCCAGGCATGCAGGGACCGTGGATGCCACGTCATGGTGCGGTGCCATTCGGTTCACGAACCGCTGCCACGGCGCACAGCAGGCTGGTCACCCGTGAACGGTGCTGGAGAAGCCCCATGGCGGTACGTCCGCTGCGCGCGATCTACCAGGTCGACCCCTACCTGTTCCGCGACAGCAATGGGCGCGGCTGGGGCACCCTGGATGGCATCACCGAAAAGCTGGACTACCTGCAGTGGCTCGGTGTCAGCCACCTGTGGCTGCTGCCGTTCTACTGCAACGCCGGCCGTGACGGTGGCTACGATGTCACCGATCACTACCGCATCGATCCACGCCTGGGTGACGAGGCGGCGTTCCAGCGCCTGGTCGATGCTGCCGCCGCACGCGGTATCGGCATCATCGTCGAGCTGGTGATGCAGCACACTGCCAGCGCCCACCCATGGTTCGTCGCCGCGCAGCGGGGCGACCCGGCATGGCGCCGCTGGTACCTGTGGAGCGACCACGTGCCCGACGACGGCCTACAGCCGATGTTCCCGCCGATCGAGGCGTCTGCCTGGACATGGGACGCCGAGGCCGGCGCGTTCAACCGGCACATGTTCTACCGGCACGAGCCAGACCTGGAGCTGGCCCATGCGCCAGTACGCGACGAACTACTGCGGGTGATGACGTTCTGGATGCAGCGCGGCGTGGCCGGCTTCCGCGTGGATGCGGTCCCGTACATGGTCGAGCGCGCCCGCCACGCGGACCCGCGCGACGACGGGCTGTGGCTGGTGGAGGCGATGCGCGCCACGGCAGATGCGCAACAGCCAGGCCTGCCGCTGATCGGCGAAGCGGATGTCAGCGCGCCCCGCTACGGCGACTTCCTGTGCCAGGGGCGGCGGCTTTCGCACCTGCTCGATTTCCATCTCAACAATCATTTCTTCCTGGCCCTCGCGCGCGGCGACGCCAGCGAAGTGGCCCGGGTCATGGCCGAATACGGACCGCAGGCGCCGCCGCACACCCGCATCGCCTGGCTGCGCAACAATGATGAGCTTGACCTGGAGCAGCTGGAGCCGGACGAACGTGAGGCAGTGATGGAGCGCTTCGCGCCCGAACCTGGCATGCGCATCTATCGCCGCGGCATCCGCCGCCGGCTGGCGTCCATGCTGGACGGCGACACCGCGTGGCAGGCCATGGCCTGGGCCGCACTGCTGTCGCTGGGCCAGGTGCCGGTGATCCGCTATGGCGAGGAAATCGGCCTCGGCGACTGCCTGGAACTGCCCGAGCGCAACGCCGTGCGCATGCCGATGCACTGGCACGACCGCCCAGGGGCGGGGTTTACCGATCAGCCACGGCATGCCTGGCGCGTGCCTCCGGCAGACGGCGCCTACGGTTACCGCACGGTGAATGTCGAGGCGCAACGCGCGACGCCGGGCTCACTGCTGCTGCGGGTGCGCGAGCTGCTGCAGCAGCGCAATGCACATCCCGTGCTGCAGCAGGGTCCTCACACGCTCGACCCACCTTCACCTGCGCTGCTGATGCTCCGCTACGGCGAGGCACCCCACCAGGCACTGGCACTGATCAACTTCGGCGACGACCCGGTTGAGGTAGAGGTGCCCCTGCACGGCCCGCTGCGTACGCTGGTGGGCCACGGCGCCAGGCTGCAGGATCGCCGCTGTTGCCTGCAGGGCCATGGCTATACGTGGCTGGCCGCCGAGGGCGCCTGAGTACGCAGCGCGGGAAGTACGTGCTCGGCAAAATCATCGATGAAGCGGTCCTGCTCGCGGTTCACGTTGTGCAGGTAGATGCGATCGAAACCCAGTGACTGCAGTTCCTGCAGCCAGGCCCGATGCTGGCCGAGGTCTGCCGAGACATGCACGTGCTCGCGCACCACCTCGGCGCTTACCGATCGGGCGTGTGCTTCGAACTGTTCGGGCTGGTCCAGGCCTTCGGCCAGTTCCGGTGGCAGCACGTTGGCGCTCCATTGCTCCATCGCACCTTCCAGCGCCGCCTGTTCGGCGCGCGCGTAGGAGAGCTTGGCCTGCAGGTACATCGGCTTGCTCCTGCCACCGCCTGCCTCGAACGCTGCCACCACACGCTGTAACTGCGCCAGCGGTTGGCTGATGGTGATCAGGCCATCGGCCCAGCCCCCCATCCAACGTGCAGTCTCCTCCGTGACCGCTGCACCCAGCAGCGGCAGGGGAAGCGCCGGTCGGCTGTAGAGGCGTGCCTTGCGCACCTGGAAGCCACCGTCGTGGTCGACCTGCTCGCCACCCCACAGCCGCCGCATCACCTCGGCCGCATCGCGCAGCGCCTTCTGCCGCTCCCGCTTGGCTGGCCACGGCTGGCCGGTGATGCGCTCGTTCAGGGCCTCGCCGGTACCCAGCGCCAGCCAGATCCGGCCCGGCGCCAACTGCTCCAGCGTCGCCGCTGCCTGTGCCACCAATGCCGGGTGCTGGCGCAGCATCGGGCAGGTCACCATGCCCAGGGTCAATGCGCTCTGCACCGCCAGCGCGCCGGCCCACACCCAGCTGTGGCCCGATTGCCCTTGTGCGGTCGTCCATGGGTGGAAATGGTCGGAGCACATCAGGGCCTCGAATCCCGCCTGTTCGGCGCGCAGCGCCAGGCTCAGCAAGGTGGCGGGCGGGAACTGCTCATGCGATGCGTGGTAGCCGATGGTCATCACGGATTCCGTGCGGGGACTGGACACGATGGCAACACCCCTCCAGCTAAAACGGCGTCATGGAAACGAATGCTTCCTGCATCGGGCATCGACGCTGGGCTATCGCCGAGGGTTACATTCCAGCCTGGAGCAACGGCCCAGCACCGGAAATGCAGAATCACGAAACCTGCTGCGTCCTCAATGCCGGCAACGAGGACGCGCATGTCACGCTGACCCTCTACTTCGAAGACCGTGATCCGGTGGGCCCCTACCGGGTCACCGTGCCGGCGCGACGCACTTGTCACCTGCGCTTCAACGACCTGCAGGATCCGGCGCCGGTGCCGCGCGGCACCGGCTTTGCCACCCTCGTTGAATCCGACCAGCCGATCGTCGTCCAGCACACGCGGCTGGATTCACGGCAACCGGCCAACAGCATCATGACCACCATCGCCCACCCGTTGTGAAGTCCTGCGCGCAGGCGTCCACGCTGCAATGACACCGTGCCCTCCGGTCGTTTACCGGCATGGAGGGAGACTGGCGCCGGTTTCCTACCGGAGAGTGACGATGGCCCTGCCCGACTACCCACGCCCGCCCTTCCCCGCCCAACAGCAATCCTTCCCCGGCAAGACAACGCAGATGCAACCGCGTCCGGATCACGGCGAAGACAGCTACCGCGGCCATGGCCTGCTGCAGGGCAAGAAGGCACTGATCACCGGCGGTGACAGCGGCATCGGCGCAGCCGTGGCCATCGCCTTTGCGCGCGAAGGCGCCGACGTTGCCATCGCGTTCCTCGATGGTGAGCAGGACGATGCCCGCCATGTACAGCAGCAGATCGAACAGGCCGGGCGCAAGGCCGTGCTGGTGCCCTGTGACATCAGCGACCCGGCACAGGCGCGCTCGCTCGTGGACCGCGTGGCCAGCGAGCTGGACGGTCTCGACATCCTGGTGAACAACGCGGCCTACCAGCGCTACTACGAGCACTTCGACGACATCACCCTGGATGACTGGAAGCGGACGTTCGACACCAACGTCCATGCCGTGTTCAATCTGACACGTTTGTGCGTCCCGCACCTGCGCGGGGGTGGCGCGATCATCAACACCGCGTCGGTCAATTCCAAGCGGCCGACCCCGAACATCCTTCCGTACTCCGCGACCAAGGGCGCCGTCGCCAACCTGACGCTGGGGCTGGCGGGCCTGCTGGCCGAGCACCAGATCCGCGTCAATGCGGTGCTGCCCGGCCCGATCTGGACGCCGTTCATTCCGGCAGGCATGGCCGCCGAGGAGGTCGAGCAGTTCGGCTCGCAGACGCCGTTCGGCCGCCCCGGCCAGCCAGCCGAACTGGCATCGGCCTATGTGATGCTGGCTTCGGACAGCGCCAGTTATACCTCTGGTGCACTGCTGACCATTTCTGGCGGCGCGGCGACGCTGTAGCCTCCATGACCGGATTGCCTGCCTGGATCGAGGATTGGCTAAGCGTGGTTGTGCCGGTGGCCGAGGTGCTGGCCATCCTCGGCGTCGCATGGGTGATGGTGCGTGCACTGGCGTGGCTGCTGGTGCAGGCCCGGCAGCGCGGCAGGCTGGCGCCAGAGCTTCATGTGGGCCTGCACCGCGGCGGTGCTTTGCTGCTGTATCTGGCGGCTGCGCTGCTGATACTGGAGCGGCTGGGCGTTTCGCGCTCGGTGCTGTGGACCGCGCTGACCGGGTTCATGGCCGTCGGTGCGGTGGCGTTCTTTGCCGCATGGAGCGTGTTGTCCAACCTGTTCTGTTCGTTCCTGATCGTCGCCACGCGCCCGTTCCGCATCAATGACACCATCGAAGTGCTGGAAAGCGTGGACAAGCCGGGCCTGTGTGGTCAGGTGGTGGACATCAACCTGATCTACACCACGCTGAGTGATCGTGGCGAAGGCGCGCGTGGTTGCCTGCTGCGCGTGCCCAACTCGTTGTTCTTCCAGCGCATCACCCGGCACTGGGGCGACAGCGGCTATTCGCACCTGCCAGGCAGCCTGCCGATAAAGGGCAAGGCGCGCTGAGTCGCTGTAGCGCCACGGCGGGCGACCCTACTCCGCCGCCAACGCCTGGATGGGGTCCAGCTGTGCGGCACTGCGCGCCGGGAAATAGCCGAAACCGAGCCCGATGGCAGACGAACATGCCAGCGCGGCGAGCACCGGCCCAGGCGTGAACAGGAACGGCACCCCCAGCGACAGCAGGCTGGACAAGGCGCCCACAGCCAACGCGAACAACACCCCGAGTACCCCGCCGAACAGGCAGATCAACACGGCCTCGATCAGGAACTGGCGCAGGATGTCGCCCTGACGGGCACCCACCGCCAGCCTCACACCGATCTCGCGCACGCGCTCCCTCACCGACACCAGCATGATGTTCATCACCCCCACGCCACCGACCACCAGCGCCACCGCTGCAATGGCCGAAACCAGTTCCGCCATGGTCTGGCTGGACTTCATCACCGCCTTGCGGATCTGGTCGGCGTTGTAGATGAAGAAATCACGCCGGCCGTGCAGGCGTTGCAGCTCCGCACCCAGCGAGGCTTCCGCGGCGGTGGTTGGCACGTCATCCCGCACGCGTACGGTGATGCTCTCCAGCCGCTGGCTGCCCAGCAGACGCGAGGACGCGGAGGTGTACGGCACATACACCGTCGGCGTCGCTCCGCCGGCGAATGCGTTGGGACCAACCACGCCGATCACTTCCACCGGCATGCCGCCCAGCAGCACCGTGCCGCCGATCGGATTGCCGCTGAACAATGCCTTGGCCGCCTTCTGGTCGACCACGCCCACCGCGCGATGTGCCTCCACCTCGGCATCGGTGAAGAACCGGCCCGCCTTCAGGCGCAGCCCGCGCACACGCGGTAGATCAGCGCCCACGCCAAGCACCTGCGTGTTGGCGCGCCGGTTGCCCTGCAGTGCCGCCACCGAACCGCTCAGGTTGGGGCTTACGCTGTCTACGTAACTCAATGCGGCCAGGTGATCGGCATCGTCCACGACCAGCGTTTCGATCTCTGCCGAGCGCGGGTCACCAAAGTCCGCGCCCGGGAAGATGTCCAGCGTGCTGGCACCCAGTTCGTTGATCTGTGACTCGACCTGTGCCTGTGCGCCCTTGCCCAACGCGACCACGGTCACCACCGCAGCCACGCCGATGATGATGCCCAGCATGGTCAGCAGGGTGCGCAGCCGGTGGGCCAGCATCGAACGCACCGCCATCCGTGCAGCTTCCCTGATTGCATCCAGGCGCGCGCGGCGCTCGGTGGCCGGTTCTGGACGGCGCTCGGGCACAGCGGCACTGCGTGCAACCGCAGGATCACCCATGCCACGGTCGGATACGACCTGGCCGTCTGCGATCTCGATCACGCGTGAAGCGTGCGCGGCGATCGCCGCATCATGGGTCACCAGGATCACGGTATGGCCCTGCGCATGCAGGCGCTTGAGTTCCGCCATCACCTGCCTGCCGCTGGCATGATCCAGCGCGCCGGTCGGCTCATCGGCCAGCACGATGGCGCCGCCGTTCATCAGCGAACGCGCAATGGAAACGCGCTGCTGCTGGCCGCCGGACAGCTGGCTGGGCCGGTTCGTGGTGCGCTCACCCAACCCCAGCGTTTCCAGCAGCATGCGCGCACGGGCGGTGCGCGCATCGGCATCCACGCCGGCATAGACCGCCGGCAACGCCACATTCTCCGTGGCGTTCAGGTTCTCCATCAGGTTGTAGCGCTGGAAGATGAAGCCGAAATGCTCGCGACGCAGGTGCGCCAGCTCATCGGGTGACATCTGCTCGGTTGCTGCGCCCTGCACCCGGTAGCTGCCTTCGCTTGGCCGGTCCAGGCAGCCCAGAATGTTCATCAGCGTGGATTTGCCCGAACCGGACGGGCCGATGATGGCGATGAACTCGCCCGCCTCGATGCGCAGCGACACGTCCTTCAACACCACCACCTCGCCGGCGGCCGAGCGATAGGCGCGCGATACGCCATACAGTTCCAGCAGCGCGTCGACCATGCTCACATCCCCAGCAGGCTGGCGGACTCGGCTTCCGCGCCGCTGGGCGCCTGCCCGATCACCACGTTCTCGCCTGCCTTGAGGCCGGACAGGATCTGCACCGCAGTCGCGGTGCGCAGGCCGGTCGTCACCGCCCGCTCGTGCGCGCGGCCCTTGGCATCGATCACCTGGACGGTCGCACGGTTGCCCGCCTTGTCGTCGCGCTCGGACACTGCCGTCAACGGCACCTGCAGCGCATTGGCGGCACGCGCCAGCTGGATCGTCACCTTCACCGTCATCGACGGCTTCAGTTTCAGGCCTGGATTGGGCACGTCAAACAGCCCGGCGTAGTACACCGCCTTCGGCGTCTGCGCCGATCCGCCGGTGTTGCCGGTGGCCACGTCGGCAATCGACGACGGCGCAGGTTCAAGCTGCTGCAGATGCGATTCGTAGCGGCGTCCGCCCGGCCCCAGCGTGGAGAACCACAGAGGTTGGCCAGGCGCGATCAGTTCCACATCGGCCTCCGCGATCTCGGTGCGAACCGTCATCGTGTCCATCTGTGCCAGCATCACGATGGTCGGCGTGGTCTGCATCGAGTTCAGCGTCTGCCCGGCCTTGGTGACGATGGCCACGATGTAGCCGTCGGACGGTGAGACGATGCGGGTGTAGCCGAGGTTGATACGGGCGGTCTCCACCTGGGTCACCGCCTGGTCGATCTGCGCCTGCAACGCGGCGGCCTCCGCGCGCGCCGCATCGCGCGCCACACGGGCCGCTTCGAAGCCTTCCTGCGAGACCAGCCGCGATGCCACCAGCTGCGACTGGCGCTCGTACGTGCGAAGGGCCTGGCTGTAGCGCGCCTGGCTGGCCGCGTGCAGGGCACGCAGCGTGTTGGCAGCTGCTTCGGCGCTGCGCAGGGCGATGCGCTGCGGCTGCGAATCCACTTCGGCAATCAGGTCGCCAGCGTGCACACGCTGGCCCAGCGCCACATGCAGGCGCGTGACCTGGCCCGACACCTGCGCGCCCACCGCCACCAGTTCCTTGGGGTTGACCCGGCCAACGGCCTGCACGGTCTTTTCCAGGTCCGCCACCCTTGCCGGGGCCGTGATCAGCGCGGCATCATCACCTTCGACGAACAGCCACCCGCCGGTGCCGCCTGCAAGAAGTACAACGATTACGGCAATGATCCAGGTCCTGCGATTGTTCATCGAAAGGCTCGCATGCACGCAGCCACCGGATGTGGCTGCAGAAGCCGCAGTCTGTAAGGTGGTGGTGGATGTTTCTTGGAGCCACTGTGGAGATTGCATGGAGGCCGCGCATCCGTTCAGGCACGGGCCCCCCTCCTGAACGGCACGGATCGCGTCCACGAAATCTCGACACAATCTCGACCAAGTCTCCATCAACGGCCCCTAGCCTTGTCGGCCTCGCCGACTGCTCCGCCGCCGTGTCCTTCCCGTTTCCAGACCTGCCTCCCATCGATGTCCGCCGCGCCTACCTTGCCTGGTGCGCGCCTTCGCCGTGGCTGCTTGCGCTGGTGCTGACGTCAACCAGTGCCTGGATGCTTGCCAGCGCGAACCCGGCGCCGCCCCTGCTGGCGGGCGCCGGTGCTGCCGCGCTGGTGTGGTTCCGCAGCGAAGGCCCCGGTCATTCAGCGCGCGCGGGCACCCTGGCGTCGGCGTCGCTGATCGGCCTCGCGGCCTGGTCCGCCTCGGCCGCTGACGTGAGCCTCATGCCAGCAGGGATGGCGGCTGTCCTGGTGGCTGCGTTGCTTGCCCTGCGCCTGCGGGCCGTGGTCCGCATGGCCCGTCGCCTGCAGGACCGGGTGGACGCAACGGGCATGCAATCGCGGTGGAGCAAGCTGCCTGCGGCCGTATCGACCCTGCTCGCACAGCACCTGCGCGCCACCACAACACTGGCGCCCGCCCTGCAGCACACGCTGGTGCTGGCCACCCTGGCCTGGGCCGCCCACGAAGAAGCGCAGACCCTGGAACGGCCACGATGACACCGTCGCCGGCGTTTCCCATTCCTTACTTGAAACCGCAGCATGCAATGAAATCCGATGCCCGCACGCGCCTGGCGCCCCTGGTGCTCATTGCCGAAGATGAAGGCGAAATCGCCGACATTCTCGGCGCCTACCTGGCCCGCTCCGGGCTGCGCAGCGCCCGCGCCGCCGACGGCGAAGCCGCCCTCACCAGCCACCGCCAGCTGCGCCCCGACCTGGTGCTGCTGGACGTGCAGATGCCGAAGATGGACGGCTGGCAGGTGCTGAGCGAGTTGCGCCGGCGCGGCAACACCCCGGTAATCATGCTCACCGCACTGGACCAGGACGTGGACAAGCTCACTGGCCTGCGCGTCGGTGCCGACGACTACGTGGCCAAGCCATTCAATCCCGCCGAGATCGTCGCCCGCATCCAGGCGGTACTGCGCCGTAGCGCGAAGCCCATTGCAGAAGAGCCCAACGGGCTGATCCGGCAGGGGCCGTTCGAGATCGACCTGCGCAGCCATGAAGTCACCGTGCGCACCGATGACCACGTGCATGCTCTGAGTTTCACGCTCACCGAGTTCCGTCTGCTGGTACACATGGCGCGCGCACCGCGCATGGTGCACAGCCGGCTGGATCTGCTCCAGACCTGCCTGCCGGAAGGCGATGCGCAGGAGCGCACCGTGGACAGCCACGTCAGCAAGCTGCGCCGCAAGCTGGAGGAAGCAGGCGTCATCGGCATTCCCGCCACCATCCGCGGTGTCGGCTACCGCTTCCTGGACTGAGCCGATGAACCCCAAAGGCAAGAGTATCGGGCGCCAGATCACGCTCTCCATCACGGTCGCGTCGCTGTGTTCAACCGTACTGTCGATCAGTGGTTTCTACCTGTTCTATTACCTGATGGAGGTGTTCTATCCACGCTGGTACGACGAACCGGAAACCATCATGCCGTCAGGCCTGGAATGGCTGTGGATCGGCCTGACCGCCACCGTGGTCGTTGCGCTGGCCACATTGATCGCCTCGCGCCTGACCCGGCGCATCATCACCCCGCTGAACTCGGTCGCCGAAAGCCTGCGTCGCGTCGCCAGCGGTGATCTGGAGGCGCGTGCGCGCGGCGGTGACACCTCGATGACCGAGGCCGCCGCGCTGGTCAGCGACTTCAATTCCATGGCCGAGCGATTGAGCCGGATGTCGGAGAACCGCGTGTTCTGGAACGCGGCGATCGCACACGAACTGCGCACGCCGATGACCATCCTGCGCGGCCGCCTGCAGGGCATCGCCGAAGGCGTGTTCGAGCCCGGGCCGGAGCAGTTCAACAGCATGCTCACCCAGCTGGAGGGCCTGACCCGCATCATCGAGGACCTGCGCGTGGTCAGCCTTGCCGAGAGCGGCCACCTCGATCTGCGCCTGCAGCGCAGCGACGTCAGCGTGCAGGTGGCCGCAGTAGTGGAAGCGATGTCCGAGGCGCTGACCGAGAGTGGTTTCTCGGTAACCTTGGACGCGCGTTCTTCACTGGCCGACTGCGACCCGGCGCGCATCCGCCAGGCGTTGCTGGCACTGCTGGAAAACGCTCGCCGACATGCCATTCCCTGCCCGCTGCGAGTACACGTGACGCTGGCTGAAGGCCATTGCACCGTAACCGTTGAGGATGGTGGCCCCGGTGTGCCGGACGACCTTCGCGACAGCATCTTTGAAGCCTTCCAGCGCACCGATGTATCGCGTTCCCGGCAGAGCGGCGGCTCCGGTCTCGGCCTGGCGGTGGTGCGGGCGATTGCCGTGGCCCATCACGGAACCGCGCGATGCCGGGCGACCGAACGTGGCGGCAGTGCCTTCGAAATACGCTGGCCGGTGCACGCGCGTCGTTGAGAGCACGGCGTTGCGGCAGACGCTGCCCTGGTACCGGCCCACCTTGCTGGGCACCACGCCCTCCGCTGAACGCCGCCGGTTTCTCCACGCAATCTCCATCGTCCTTCCATGCCCGCTCCAAAGGGCTGCAGATACTGGGCGCGACCCGGGAGATGGCAGGCATCGTCCCCTGCCCTGTCCCCGACCCACCCAGGCACCCCATGAAACACCCCCACGATCCAGCGGCCGCCGCCGGCAGCATCGGCCAGCAGAATGCGGCCGCCACCCTGAAGGCCATCCTGCGCACCTACCCCTGGCAGCTCACCGGCACGTTCTCGCTGGTGGCACTGGAGAACACACTGCTGCTGGCCTATCCCTTGTTCGCCGACTTCGCGGTGGACGCGATCATCAGCAGCAACATCGGCCATGCCGTCTCCTATGCCGGCGTGGTACTGATGTTCTGGTTGGTCGGTGCCGCCCGTCGAGCGGTCGATACACGCACCTTCACCCGCATCTATGCCGATCTGGCGGTGAACGTGGTGCAGGCGCAGCGTCGGCTGGGCCAGGCCACGTCCACCTCGGCGGCACGCGTGGTGCTGGCCCGCGAGTTCGTCGACTTTTTTGAAAAGCACGTGCCGATCATCGCCACCGCGCTGGCATCGATGTTCGGTGCGGTGGCCATGCTGCTGGCGATCGAGCCGATGGTCGGTGCCGCTGGCCTGGTCACCCTGCTCGGCGCCCTGCTGGTGCTGCCCTCGTTCGCACGCCGCAACGAGCAGCTGCATGGCCGCCTGAACAACCGCCTGGAACACGAAATCCGGCTGGTCGACCGGGTCAGTCCCTCGGTGCTGCGCCGCCACTACACCACGCTGTCGCGCCTGCGCATCCTGTTGTCAGACCGCGAAGCGGGCGCCTACGTGGTGATCGGGCTGGCTGCCGCGGCATTGTTCGCGCTGACCATCGGCCGCCTCGCCACCACTGAGGGTGTCACGCCGGGCCACGTCTACGCGGTGATGACCTATCTGTGGACCTTCGTCGGCAGCCTGGACGATGCACCGTCAATGGTCGACCAGCTGGCGCGGCTGAAGGACATTGGCCGGCGAGTCAGCCCCGGGATTGACGACGCGGAGCACCAGGACGCCGCTTGACCGGTAGATGCCCACCTTGGTGGGCAACGGTGTATCGCGGCGCCAACCAAGGTTCGCGACTACCGGGGCAACGGGGCCAACCATGGTTGACGGCTACCTCGCGGCAGCGGGGCGCCCACACATCGTCAAAGCACCCATGATCAATGCCTGCATGCTGCGGTCGAACTCGGCATCCTGCGCCGCACGGTCCAGTGGCCGCCGCGCGGTGTCCGCCACGGCGTGCCGCGAATACACGGTGTCAGCCAAGGCCACAGCGTGATAGGCCACGGTCGACAGCAACCATGCTGCCTGTTCCTGCGGCAGATCATGCACTCGACTGAACTCGGCATGGTGGCGCTGGATGCGCGCCACCATCTCCGGGGTCTTCGCGCCGTGGCTCACAAGGAACGGGGCCAGGCCGGGGTTCTCGTCCACGAGCATCCGCAGGGAACGCTGGAACGCGTACAGATCGTCGTTGATGCTACGTCCCGCGCCGGCATCCAGCGGCGGTGCCTGCCAACGCTCGAAGATCGCTTCAGCCACCAGCTCGCGCAGCGCCGCCAGATTCGCCACGTGCTTGTACAGCGCGATGTGGCTGACCCCCAGCGCTGCGGCCACGCCCACGAAGCTCAGCCCCGGCAGCGTCATCGCGATGCCAGCGTCGGCGATGCGCTCTCGGGTGATGGTGGGTGGTCGCCCACGGGCAGCGGTCTTCTTCGGTGCAGCCATTGCGGTTGCGGTTCCTGCGCGGCGCGCTGGCAAGGCCTGTCATGGTGGTCTGCGGCAACGCAATGGTCAACGCGCTGGATACGCTTCCAGCAGGCCTGGGTTGCGGGACGATCAATTTAGTTTACTATGATGTAACTAATTCGCATTCGCAGCCTTCTGGATCGTTGTCGATGTCCGCGCCTACCCTTTCCACCACCCCGGCCGGGCCGCTGCGCGGCGCCGAACACGACCGTGGCCTGCAGGCGCTGCGCGTCCACGTGGTTGACGTCACGCAGCCCTGCGCGAGCCTGCTTCGGCTGGTCGTACAGCTGCCGCCACAGGCCGAGCTGGCATCCTGGCAGCGTGCCAACACCGCCGTTCGCATCCAGCTGGGTGCCGCGTTTGCCGATGTGTCACGGATCTACACCGTGCGCAGCGTCGACGCGCAGGCGCGCCGTTTCACACTGGACGTGGTGCTGCACGAGGCTCCGGGGCCGATGCTGGCCTGGGTGCGCGCACTGCAGCCCGGCGACGCCTTCGATCTCACCGGTCCGCGCCCGCATCTGCAGGTGCCGCACCGCGAGGGTAGCGTTGCCCTGCTGTTCGCCGATCAGAGCGCCATCCCGGCACTGTCCGCCTTGCTGCAGCAGTGGCCCAGCGGCCTTCGCGCGCAGGCCTGGATCGCTTCGGATGATCCCTTCCCGGTAGACGAACTGCCTGCCGTCGACGGCGTCTGTATGCAGCGCCTGGCCACGGGCGCTACGCCGTTGCTGCAGCAGGCACGCCGTCTGCGCACGGGGGCGAACAACACCGTCTGGGCCGCAGGCGAACGCGAAGAGATGCGCGCCCTGCGCCGCTACTTCCTTGAAGCGTGCGGTCTGCCGCGCGCAGACGTCGCCGTGGCCGGTTACTGGAAACACGGCCAGACCACCACCGAGACCGACCAGCGCCGCCGTCGCAACTACGAGCGTTTGCTGGCGCGCGGCGGCGGACTGCAGGACCTCGACGACCTCGCCGACGACATCTGATCCACCTCGCACCACCCGCGCCCTGCGCTTCGTTCCACCCAGCCACAGATCGCCCACGCACCTCGCGTGCAGCACTGCCCCAGCGGCAGTGCCGTGCCCTCTGCCAGCCATTCCACAGCCCGCGTCGTCCTGCCCGTGCAGGTCATCGACGGCGCCGTGCTGGCCGATTGCACGACCCATCACACGAGAACTGCCATGTCCCTCCCCCTTCGATCCCTGTCCCTCCCACGCCGCTCCGCGCTGTCCCTGGCCGCACGTACCGCGTTGCTGCCCACCCTGCTGATCGCCACCGCCGCCCACGCTGACGGCGCGCCCGACGGTGCCCGCCAGCTGCCTACGGTGAACGTGCGCGCCGACAAGACCACGCCCACCGATGCCTATGCCGGCGGCCAGGTCGCCCGCGGCAGTGGCGTCGGCCTGCTCGGTGAGCTCGATTTCATGGACACCCCGTTCAACACCACCCGTTACACCGCCGGGTTCATCGAGAACATCCAGGCACCGGATCTGGTAAGGGTGATCGCGCTGACCGATCCCAGCGTCTACAGCAGTGGATCCAGCGGTGGCATCACCGACTACTTCAACATCCGTGGCTTCGGTGTTGCCTCGTCGGATATCGGCTTCGGCGGACTCTACGGCCTGATCCCCTACTACCGAGTCACCCCCGAACTGGCCGAGAGCATCGAAGTACTCAAGGGGCCATCGGCACTGCTCAACGGCATGCCGCCGGGTGGCTCGGTGGGCGGTGCGGTGAACCTGGTACCCAAGCGCGCAGGTGATACGCCGTTGACCCGCTTCACGGCCAGCTACAGCAGCGACGCGCAGTTCGGCGGCCATCTGGATGTTGGTCGTCGCTTCGGCGCGCAGCAGCAGCTCGGTGTGCGCCTCAATGCCGTGCATCGCGATGGCGACACCGCCACCGACCACCAGCAGCACAAGACGCAGCTGGCGTCGCTGGGCCTGGATTGGAGGGGTGAACGCTCGCAGGTCTCGCTGGACCTGTTCAGCAGCCGTGACCATGTGGATGGCCTCAATCGTGGCGTTTCGCTGGCAGCCGGCCTGGTCGTGCCCCGCCCGCCGAAGACCAGCATCCTGTTCGCACCGGATTGGACCTTCAGCAACGTCAAGGACTCGGCCGCCGCGCTGCGCTGGTCGTTCGACATCAGTGACCATCTGCAGGCTCACGCCAGCTACGGCCACGGCCATACCGATTTCGATTCCATCGCCAGCGCCACCACGCTGATCACCAACACCGCCGGCGATTTCCGCAACAACTTCGCCCACCAGCGCTTCATCTACAGCAAGGACACCGCCGAAGCCGGCCTCTCGGCACACTTCCGCACCGGCGCGGTCAATCACGCGCTGGCGATCAGTGCCGCCTGGTACCAGCACGACCAGAAATTCGGCTTCAAGCGCAATCTGCTGGCCCGCGACTGGGTGACCAACCTGTACGACCCACAGTGGGGCCCGGCCATCGATCGCAGCTTCAGTGATGCGTCGCTGCCGAAGACCGCGGAAGTGCGTACCACCAGCTTCGGCATCGCCGACACGTTGTCCTTCATCGATGACCGCGTGCAGCTGACCCTGGGCATCCGTCACCAGACCGTGCTCAGCGACACCTTCGACGGCAGCACCGGCAAGCGCACCACACGCTACGATGCCAGCGCCAATACCCCGGCCGCTGCACTGCTGTTCAAGGCCAGCGATCGACTGTCGCTGTACGCCAACTACATTGAAGGCCTGAGCCAGGGCAGCACCGCCCCGGTCAGCACAGCGAATGCGGGCGAGGTGTTCCCGCCGTTCAAGACCCGCCAGCGTGAGGTCGGCGCCAAGTTCGACTTCGGCCGTCTGGCCAGCGCATTGAGCGTGTACGAGATCGAAAAGCCCAGTTCCTATACCGACCCGGCCACCAATGTGTTCTCGTTCGGCGGCCAGCAGCGCAACCGTGGCGTGGAATGGACCGTGTTCGGCCAGGCGACCGAACAGCTGCGCGTGCTGGGCGGCATCGGCTGGCTGCAGCCGAAGCTGACCCGCACCCAGGGCGGCATCAACGAAGGCCGGCTGGCCACGGCCACACCGCAATGGCAGGGCAAGCTGGGCGTCGAATGGGACGTGCCAGCCGTGGCCGGCCTCACCCTCACCGGCAACGCGGTCAGCCTGTCCAAGGGTTACATCAATGCTGACAACAGCCAGTGGGTGGCAGGCCGCACCGTGTTCGATCTCGGTGCCCGCTATGCGACGCAGGCGGCCGGCCATCCGCTGGTACTGCGCGGCACCGTGCAGAACGTGACCAACAAGGCGTACTGGGCCGGCAGCCTCGGCTCCGGCCTGGGCACGCCGCGCACTGCCCTGCTGTCGGCCACCGTCGATTTCTGATCCTGGTTTCAAGGGCACCGCGCCATCGCGCGTGGTGCCCCGGAGAAGTGCCTTGACCGTTTCCCGTACCGCTTCCGTGCTGGCCTGGCTGCCCCTGGTCTCACGCATCATCGCCGCGTTGTTCGGCGGCTATGTGCTCGCCGCGCTGTGCAGCATCGCCGCGCTGGCGCTGCCCATCGATGGTCGCCAGGCCGTGTTCACCGGCATGCTGGCCAGCTTCCTGCTGTACGCCAGCGCCGTAGTCTGGGTGTTCGCGGTGCGCTCAGCGCGGCGCGCATGGATCGGCCTGATCGTGATCGCCCTGCCACTGTGGTTGGTTGCGCAATCGGTCGCCAACGGAGGCGCTGCATGAGCAAGATCGATCGCACCGCGAAGCCACGCGGCATCCGCCAGACCATGTCCGACCTGCATATCTGGGTCGGCCTGCTGGCCGGCTGGATCCTGTACGCGATGTTCCTCACCGGCACCGCCAGCTATTTCCGCGACGAGCTCTCGCGCTACACACGCCCTGAGATCGCCACGCCCTCCACGTTGCCGGAGGCGGCGATGGTCGCGCAGCGCACGGTCTCCAGCATCATTGCCGAGACACCGGCAGCCACCCAGATCAACCTGAGCCTGCCAACTACGCGCATGCCCTGGGTGTCTGCGATGTGGGCCAGCCCGGGTGGGCGCGGCCGACATGGCTTCGATTCAGGCCTGTTCGATGCCAGCACCGGCGCGCCCTTGCAAGCGCGGGATACCGGCGGTGGCGACTTCTTCTATGCGTTCCACTTCAACCTGCACTACATGCCAGCCATGTGGGGTCGCTGGATCGTGGGCGTCTGCGCGATGTTCATGCTGGTGGCCATCGTCAGCGGCGTGATCACCCACAAGAAGATCTTCGCGGACTTCTTCACCTTCCGCTGGGGCAAGGGCCAGCGCTCGTGGCTGGATGGTCACGCGGCCCTTTCGGTGCTGGGCCTGCCGTTCCACTTCATGATCACCTGGAGCGGCCTGGTGATGCTGGCGGTGCTGTACATGCCGTGGGGCCTGGCCAAACTGCCGGACAAGCGCCAGCAGGCCGAGGTGGTCAGCGAGATGCGGCTGTTCCTGCCGCCGCAGAAAGCCGCGGGGCACGCCGCTCCACTTACCGACATCAGCGCACTGGTGCGGCAGGCCGAACAGCGGTGGGGAACCGGCGCGGTGGGCAGCGTGCAGGTGCAGAACCCCGGCGACGAGAACGCACGCGTGGCTGTGGTGCGTGCGCAGTCCAGCCGCGTTTCGACCACGCCGAACTACCTGCTGTTCGATGGCGGCGGCAGGCAGCTGCTGCAGCTCAAGGAGCACTCGGGCGTCGCCGCCGATACCCAGGGCGTGCTGTATGGCCTGCACCTGGGGCGTTTTGCCGACGCCGCCCTGCGCTGGCTGTACTTCATCGTCAGCCTCGCCGGCACCGCCATGGTCGGCACCGGACTGGTGCTGTGGACGATGAAGCGCCGCACCCAGCTGCCTGACCTGCAACGGCCCTACTTCGGCTTCCGGTTGGTGGAGCGCCTCAACATCGCCACGATTGCTGGCCTGTCGGTGGCGATGGCGGCCTATCTGTGGGCGAACCGCCTGCTGCCCGCGAGCATGGACGGGCGTGCGGCGTGGGAGGTGCATGTGTTCTTCCTGGCCTCGGCAGCGATGTTCGTGCACGCCACGCTGCGCACACCCAAGCGTGCGTGGATCGAACAGTTCGTGCTGGGGGCGTTGTTGCTGGCGCTGTTGCCGGCACTCACGGCGACGACGACGGCACATCCGTTGTGGCGCACCTTGGCCGCAGGTGATTGGGCGTTCGCCGGTACCGATCTGACCCTGCTGGCATTGTCCGTCCTGCATGCAGTGCTGGCGTGGCGCATCTGGAAGCACGCACCGAAGGTGAAGCGTGCACGCCCGCCTACCGCACCACGCACTGCAGTACCGGAGGCCAGTGCATGATCCACGTCATTCTGTTTGTGCTGTCACTGGCCGCATTCAGTTGCTTGGCACTGGCGATGGAACGCCATCAGCGCGATGTGCTGCGCCGTGTACTGAACGCGCAGGCCGTTCAGCAACTGCGCGCAGTCGGTTGGGCGCTGCTGATGTTCAGCGCAGTGTTTGCCATGCGCGCGTTGGGCGTGGGTTTCGGCCTGGCCGCGCTGTCCGGTCACACCAGCGTCGCCGCCGGTGTGGTGGTGCTGGCGATGGTGGCGCATGGGCGGCTGAATCGGTAGATACCCACCTTGGTGGGCACCGGGCCTGAGCGGCGTTGCTCTGATAGATGCCCACCTTGGTGGGCACCGATGGAAGCCGGTGCCAACCAAAGTTGGCAGCTACCGGGCGCGATGAACGTTGCTTCGATTCGCTGGCCCGCGCGAAAAACAGCCGAGCATGGCTCGGCTCTACAGAAAAGCCGCCATGCGCTGCAGCTCGTCGTCCAACGCGCCACGAAACACCCTGTCGCGGGCCAGCGACTTGCCGGCATAGCCCACACTCGATGCCAACTCACCTTCGTGCACGCTGAGATTGGCCCAGCCCACCACCTGGTCGTGCCACAACACCGGCAGAGCGTAGTACCCATACTGTCGCTTCGGTGCAGGTGTATACGCCTCGAACTTGTACACCCAACCCCACAGCAGCTCGAAGCGGCGGCGGTCCCACACCACCGGGTCGAACGGCGCCAGCAGGCGCACCTGTTCGTCCGGTGCATGGCGGCGCGAACGCGGATTCTCGTCGGTCGGCCAGTACCAGGTGGTGCCCTCCAGCGTGCAGTTGGCCAGCTGCTGCTTGGCCAACGCCAACGCCTGCCGGGTCTGCTCGGCCAGATGTGGGGCGCCATAGCCCAGCAGGCGCACCAGATAGGTCAGGCTGGCCGAGGGCAGCGGCGCGTACTTGCGCACCACCAGGTCGATCAGGGCGGCGGCCCGTTCAACCTGCGCCTGCTCGCTGGCGTCCGGCTCGGCGTGCTCGGCCACTGCATAGATGCGGGTGCCACTGTCGCGCCGCTGCACCCGCAGCAGGCCACGGTAGTGCATGCCGTCAAGCAGATGCGTGCTTGCGTTGCTGGTGCCGCCCCAGTAATTGGTCACCCGCCCATGCGCGAACGCCTGGTCCACCTCGCGCGGGTGCACGCTGCCGCGCTCGCGCACGAAGGCCAGTACGTCGGCCGCACGGCGATGGGTCTCGGCGTCCCATTCGCGCTTGGACACGCGCGGGTGCATCAGTGCCAGATGCTCGCGCGGCAGGAAGCCGTAGTTCACCAGGCAATCCTCTTCCACCGGCAGGCGCGTGTAGCGCCGCTCAAGATCGCCTGCGCGGTAGTCCTTCACCCGGTGGCGCAGGGTCAGGTCCTGTGCGCGCGCCGGTGCCCTGATCGGGTCGGCCTGCACGAAGCCCAGCCGTCGTATCGCGGTCAGCAGCGTGGTCGGCTTGAACAGGGTGCGCGCCACCGCGTAGCGGCGAAGATCATCGAGAGTAGGCGTGGCAGGCATGGCCGCATTGTATTCTCGACACCACGCGATCCGTCCAGTAGAGCCAGGCCATGCCTGGCTGGCGTCAGGGTGAACGGCCAGGATCGTCCACGCATGGCATGCATCTACCGAAGCCGCGACACCTCCAGCGAACCGATCACCAGCGCCCGCATGCCCTGCTTGAACTCGGTGATCACCTGCCCTTCTTCATCGTCCGCAATCGCGTAGATCGTATCGGCGCCGGCGATGCAGTAGAAGGCGATCGTGGCCAGCAGCCAGCGCGCCTTGTCCACCGGCAGGCCGAACACATCAGCCACGTGCGCCTGGTGCGAGGCGATCTTTTCCAGCATCGGCGCAGTCGCCACCGTGCGCCGCAGCAGGTACGGTGGCAGCCCGGGATGTGCCTTCACCACCTCGCACAGTGACTCCACGAACCGCATCAGGTAGGCCTCCAGCCCACCCGGTGCGTCGACCGACGCGCGCGGAATCTGCCAGCGCTGGAATACCGCCTCCGCCACCAGTCGCTTCAACGCCTCCAGGTTGGCCACGCGCTTGTACAGCGCCGCCTGGGTCACCGCCAGTTCGGCGGCCACGTTGGCCATGGTCAGGTTGGGTAGGCCCAGGCGGATGCCGATGTCGGCCAGGCGCTCCGGGGTGATGGTGGGCGGGCGGCCACGGGTCGGCGCCGTTGGATCGGAGTGAGGGCTCATACGGTGCGTGCTCATACCCTGCTGAGGGTGCCAGCAAAGGGACCCTCTTGTCCGCTTCGATTGATTTAGTTTAATTTACTCAACTAATTCGGAATGCGTCCAGCACGCTGCCCGTAGTCGAGCCCATGGCTCACCTTCCGCCAGGTCCCCACCCAGCCAACAACCCTGCGCTGCGCCCTCTCCCCGTGCTTGCCGTCGGCAGCGCGCCAGGCGCGCTCGCGCCTGCGATTCACAGGAATCTGGCATGACCGTGTACAATTTCTCTTCTCTGCAGCATCGCGCTGCCGCCGCATCTTCCGGCCTGATGCATCCACCAGGCATCGCCCGGCGCTACCGGATGTCGGCCCTCGCGCTAGGGCTGCTGGCCTCGTTTGCCGCGCTGGCCGACTCCGCGCCGTCCACCCTGCCCTCGGTGCAGGTGCAGGAACAGCGCCGGGTCACTGCAGACTATGCGGGCGGGCAAGTGGCCGCTGGCAGCCGCGTCGGCCTGCTCGGCGACAAGGACTTCATGGACACGCCGTTCAATACGGTCAGCTACACCGAGTCCTTCATCCGCGACCGCCAGGCCAAGGACCTCACCGACGTCATCGCCGCCACCGACCCCACGGTGTTCAGCAACGGCGTCACCGGTTCGTGGAGCGAGAACTACGCGATCCGAGGCTTTGCCTCCAACACCAGCGACACCACCTTCAATGGCCTCAGCGGCATGGCGCCGTACTACCGCACTTCACCGGAAATGTTCGAACACATCGAGGTGCTGAAAGGCCCCTCCGCGCTGCTCAATGGCATGCCGCCGGGCGGCTCGGTCGGTGGCAGCGTCAACCTGGTCCCCAAGCGTGCCGGCGATCAACCGCTGCTGCGGGTCAGTGCCAACTTCGCCTCCGATGCGCAGTTTGGCGCCCATGTGGATGCGGGGCGTCGCCTGGGCGCGGACAAGCAGTTCGGCATCCGCTTCAACGGCGCGTACCGTGATGGTGATGGCGCGGTCGGCAAGCAGAGCAAGAAGGTGCAGCTCGGCGCACTGGCAGTGGACTGGCGCGGCGAACGTGCGCGGCTGTCGGCCGATCTGTACAGCGCCGATGACCGCGTGGACGGCCCGGCACGCGGCGTCGGTCTGGCACCGGGCGTGGCCATTCCGCGGCCGCCGCGTGGCGATACGCTGATCAACCCGGACTGGGCCTACGTGGACAGCCAGGACAAGGGCGCGATGCTGCGGGGCGAGCTGGACATCAATGACACCCT
The DNA here is from genome assembly GCF_029841665.1 of Stenotrophomonas sp. GD03819. Classification (NCBI taxonomy): domain Bacteria; kingdom Pseudomonadati; phylum Pseudomonadota; class Gammaproteobacteria; order Lysobacterales; family Lysobacteraceae; genus Stenotrophomonas; species Stenotrophomonas sp. GD03819. The sequence continues at coordinate 109,450 of NZ_JAOCEW010000001.1, read as the reverse complement.
GATGGCCTACCTGGCCTACGGCATCAGCAAGACCGACTACCGCTACAATGGTTCGATCAGCGCGCAGATCCTCAATCCAGCCGGCGACTTCACCACAGTGATCGGCCAGCTCGCCTTCGATATCAAGAAGCAGTCCGCAGATGCCGGCCTGCGCGGCTCGTTCCACACCGGCAGCGTCAGCCATCAGTGGGCCGCCAACGTGACCCACTACCAGCACACCCAGAACGATTACGGCCGCCGCAGCGTGCCGGGCTGGGACTGGACCACCAATCTGTACAACCCGGCATGGGGCCCGGCGGCACCGTTCGTAGCGCCGCACATCTCGCACACCGAGCTGCGGCTGGACAGCCTCGGTTTCGCCGACACCCTCGCCTTCGCCGATGACCGCGTGCAGCTGACCCTGGGCGTGCGCCGCCAGCAGGTGGTCAGTGAGACCTTCAATGTCGCCAGCGGTGCGCGCACCTCGCGCTACGACGAGAGCGCCAACACGCCGGCAGCGGCGTTGCTGGTGAAGGCGACCAACAAGGTCTCCCTCTATACCAACTACATCGAAGGCCTCAGCCAGGGCGCCACCGCGCCGATGACCGCTGCCAATGCCGGTGATGTGTTCGCACCGTTCCGCACCAGGCAGAAGGAGCTGGGCCTGAAGCTGGACCTGGGCCGCTTCGCGCACACCTTCAGTGTGTATGAAATCAAGCGGCCCAGCAGCTACACCGACCCGGTCACGAATATCTTCTCGTTCGGTGGCGAGCAACGAAATCGCGGCGTGGAATGGGGCTTCTTCGGCACGCCACTGGATGGCGTGCGCCTGCTCGGTGGCGTGGCCTACGTGCAGCCGAAACTGACCCGCACGGCCGGTGGCGTGAATGAGGGACGCATCGCCACCGCCGTAGCGCAACGGCAGGCCAAGCTGGGGGTGGAATGGGATGTACCGACCTTGCAGGGCCTGACCTTGACCGGCAATGCCACGACGATGTCGAAGCATTACATCAGTGCCGACAACAGCCTGTCGGTGCCGGGCCGCACGTTGTTCGATGTCGGGGCGCGCTACAGCACCACCGTGGCGGGTCGACCGCTTGCGCTGAGAGCCAGTGTGAACAACGTGACCAACAAGGCGTATTGGGGCATGCCGTTGTTGTCGAGCCTGGCGCTGGGTGCACCGAGGACGGTGCTGGTGTCGGCGACGATGGACTTCTGAGGCAGGCGCCTCCACGCCAGACATGCATCACCTGTGGAGTCGAGCCATGCTCGGCTCGCTTTGCCGGTCACGCATGGCGTGGATTTCCCAGAACGTGTAGAGCCGAGCCATGCTCGGCTCCGGTTCGCCCGCTGAGTCGGGCATGGCTCGACTCTACACACACCGATGGCGGCATGCTTCACCCCCACCTGCGACGCGCATTCCTTGACCGCATCCGGCATTCAAGACACTCGACATGCCAGTTCCGCCATTACACAAGCAGATGGGCAACCAACGCCAGCACCGCCAGATGCCCCACGTAATACCCGTAGAACGCCCACCGCCAGCGCGGCAGCTGCCACGGCACCCGCGCCGCCAGCAGCACTAGCGGAATAGCCAGCAGTGCCCAGCCGTTGTGGTTGGCCCAGCACACCGCTGCAAGCCCAACCAGCAACAGCCACCACGCCCGGTGCCGGAGCGCGATCCAGGCCAGCAGCACGCTGCCAACCCCGGCCCACTGATAGTCCACGAACAGCGGCAGCACGCCGGCAGCCAGCAACAGCTGCACCGGCCGATTGTTCGCCAGCGCATGTACGGCTACTGCTGCAAATGTAAAGGCGAGCAGGATGTTGAGCGGCAGCCAGGAACCAAACGCGAATGCGTGCAATGGCTGTGCGATCAGCCCCCACAGCGCGAGCCGGCGCATCGACTTGCGCAGGTCGGCCCCGGGCTGGGCGAGATTGCAGGCCATCACCAGCGCGAACAGCGGAAAGGCGATGCGCCCCAGTTCGCTGACCACCGGCACGTAGCCGCCGAAGACCACCTTGGCCACGTGGTCACCCGTCATGGCCAGCAGTGCGATCCACTTCAGCAGCTCGCGCGCGCCGCTGCGGAGGGTGAAGTTGAAGGTTGACGTCCCGGTCGTGGTTGCTTGCATCGCGGAAGCTTATGCGCATCGGCCAGCCCATTTCCAGCGCCGCGCAGGAGCACGACGCTGCAGGCAGCAGGCGGGGGCGCTATGCTGGCCGCCCCTGCTTGTGAGACGTCCGCCGTGCGAACCCTATACCCCGCCATCGAGCCGTACCGCGAGTTCACCCTGAAGGTGAGCGATCTGCACACGCTGCACATCGAAGAGTGCGGCACGCCAGAGGGCATTCCGGTGGTGTACCTGCACGGCGGCCCGGGTGCTGGCATCTCGCCCACCCACCGCCGCTTCTTCGATCCGGCGCGGTACCGCATCGTGCTGATCGACCAGCGCGGCAGCGGCCGCTCCACACCGTTCGGCGAACTGCGCGACAACACCACGCAGGATCTGGTGGCCGATATCGAGAAGGTGCGTGGGCACCTGGGCATCGAGCGTTGGCTGGTCTATGGCGGCTCATGGGGTTCGACGCTGTCGCTGGCCTATGCGCAGGCGCATCCCGAACGCGCCACCGGCCTGATCGTGCGTGGCGTGTTCCTCGGCCGCGAGATGGAGAACCGCTGGTTCGCCGAGGCCAACGGCGGTGCGCGCTGGATCTTCCCCGAACGCTGGGAACGCTATGAGGCCTACATACCGGAAGCCGAGCGTGGCGACATGATCGCGGCCTACTGGGCGCGCATGGATGGCCCGGATGAAGCGACCCGCATCGAAGCCGCGCAGGCTTGGCTGGGCTGGGAAGACAACGCCGCCACCCTGCAGCACGACGTGGATGCGCAATCCACCGACGACCCGCTGGACACATTGGCAAAGGCCCGCATTGAAGCGCATTACTTCCGCAACAGCATCTTCCTGGAGCCGGACCAGCTGCTGCGCGATATCGATCGCATCCGCCACCTGCCCTGCGTGATCGTGCAGGGGCGCTACGACATCATCTGCCCGCCGCGCAGTGCGTGGGATCTGGCCAAGGCCTGGCCGGAAGCCCGGCTGGAGATGGTGACCTCCGGCCACAGCGCGAACGAGCCGGCCACGGTGGATGCGCTGGTGCGGGCGACGGACGCCTTTGCCGACCGTTTCTGAGCAGATGGTGGTGCCGGCCGCTGGCCGGCATCCCACCGTTCGAGGGTAGCGCCGACTCCGCGCAATCGCTGCTGCGCGGCCAGGTGAATGGCGACCCACCGGCAACGGTCCACGGCCCCATTCTTCGCAGCCCGCTTACAGCTCCGCGCAGAAGATCCGGCGGTGACCACCGCACCGGTGGTTCGCCCTTTCCCCAGGAGCACACCATGACCGGTTATCGCTGCCTTTCCATCGCTCTCTCGCTATGTGGGGGCCTGCTGCTGGGCGCCTGCTCCAAGCCCCAGGAGGCCAGCCAGGCCACCGCCGCCGAGGACGTGACCGAAGTGAAGCTCATCCCTGCCTACGAATCGCTGGACAAGGACAAGGACGGCATCGTCACGCTGTCCGAGGTGGATGCCGTGGCACCGGACTGGGCCGAACGACTGCACGCCTGCGACACCGACCGCAACAAGACGCTGAGCCGCGGCGAGTACGACGTGTGCAAGCAGACCAGCGCTTCGCATTGATCCATCATTGAGCCCTCGACTGGCGCTGCGCATGCCGGCTATACCAAGGTATAGCCGGGCTAACCCACGAGCCTCTAGGCCCGTCCCATTCAGGGGCGGACAATAGCGCCACTGGCCAGGGCAATCCTGGCCGGCACCCTCCCCTCATGGAGACGCAGATGGACCCCGACCCTGCCGGGCGCACCGCGCCCCGGATGACCGCTTGTTGCCTGTTCCTGGCGCCTGCCAGCCGGCCCCTGCCTGCCTGAGTGACGGGGGGCCGCCAGGCGCCGTTTGCCTGGAGAGCACCCCCATGTCCTACAAGATCCTCTACATCACCCTGCGCCGCCTGATCGGCGAGCGCGATGTTGCCGCGCTGCGCAGCCAGCTGCTGCAGCACGGCCCCGTGATGTTTGCCCGTTCGCTGTCACTCGGGTCGCCACGCGTGGTGGCCGACGCCTTGTCGCTGCTGCCGATCAGCGAGCGCATCACCGTGCTGCGTCATCTGCCCTATCCGCTGCGTGATGCGATGAAGCCGCTGTGCATCGGCGGCAGCCAGCGCCTGCACATGCAGCCGTGGTCGCCGGCGGTGCTGGCGATGCGCCACGCCTGATCGGTTGCATCCGTTCCGTTCGTGTTCCGGCCCCGGCCGGCTCTGACATTCGAGGAGAGTCCCATGAGCCTGCTCAACGCCTGGTTCAATGCCTTCCTGCGCAGCCGTCGCGCGGGCAACCTGTTCCGCCGCCGTGCGATGCCCGAAGCCGGGTTTGGCCCGGGCAGCGCCGACGCGGCACCGTTCGCGCTCACCACCGGCCTGGTCACCCTGGCCCAGCAGGAGGAAGCCGAGCTGCTGGCCACGCTGGGGTCGCATGCCGATGGCCTCAGCCCGCATGAGGCCGAGGACCGGCTGGCGACGCTCGGCCCCAACGAGGTGGATCACGAAAAGCCGCTGCCGTGGTGGCGGCACCTTTGGCAGTGCTACCGCAATCCGTTCAACCTGCTGCTGACCGTGTTGGCGGCGGTGTCCTGGCTGACCGAGGACATCAAGGCCACCATGGTGATCGGTGCGATGGTGCTGCTGTCCACGCTGATCCGCTTCGTGCAGGAGGGCCGCTCGAACCGTGCAGCCGAGCGGCTGAAGGCGTTGGTCGGCAATACCGCGCGCGTGCTGCGCCGCAATCCCGGTACCGAGGCCGCCGATGTGGCCGACCAGTACTTCGGTGCGCACCTGCACAGCCGGCGCCCGGCGCGCCTGCTGGACCTGCCGATCCGCGAACTGGTGCCCGGCGACCACATCGTGCTGTCGGCCGGCGACATGATTCCGGCCGACTGCCGCGTGCTGACTGCCAAGGACCTGTTCGTGGCACAGGCCGCGATGACCGGCGAGTCGCTGCCGGTGGAGAAATTCGCGCACCCGGGCGACGGCCTGGCTGGCCTGCTGGAACAGCACAACCTGCTGTTCATGGGCACCAATGTGGTGTCCGGCACTGCCACCGCCGTTGTGCTGGCCACCGGCAACCGCACCTATTTCGGCACGCTGGCCCTGCGCAGCACCGCCACCGACCGTGCGCCGACCGCGTTCCAGGCCGGCGTCAACAGTGTCAGCTGGCTGCTGATCCGCTTCGCGCTGGTGATGGTGCCGTTCGTGCTGCTGATCAACGGCTGGACCAAGGGCGACTGGACCGAAGCATTCCTGTTCGCGCTGTCGGTGGCGGTGGGCCTGACGCCGGAAATGCTGCCGATGATCGTTACCTCCACCCTGGCCAAGGGTGCGGTGCTGCTGTCGCGGCGCAAGGTGATCGTCAAGCGCCTGGATGCAATCCAGAACTTCGGCGCGATGGAAGTGCTGTGCACCGACAAGACCGGCACCCTCACCCAGGACAGGATCGCGCTGGAGCGTCATACCGATGTGTTCGGCCACGATTCGGAAGACGTGCTGAAGTTCGCCTATCTCAACAGCCACTTCCAGACCGGGCTGATCAACCTGCTGGACCGTGCGGTGCTGGAGCACGTGGAGCTGCAAAGCTCGCTGCGGCTGTCGCAGGACTACCACAAGGTGGATGAGATCCCGTTCGACTTCGAGCGCCGCCGCATGTCGGTGGTGGTGTCCGAGCGCGAGGACCATCATGAGCTGATCTGCAAGGGCGCGGTGGAAGAGATGCTGGCGGTGTGCAGCACCGTGCGCGAGAACGGCCAGGACATGCCGCTGGACGAGCGCCGCCTGGCGCGGGTCCGGCAGACCACCGAGGAGTTGAACGAACAGGGTCTGCGCGTGGTGGCGGTGGCGATGAAGGAGACCGCCGCCAGCCAGACCGCCTACTCACAGGCCGACGAGTGCGGCCTGACCCTGGTCGGCTACGTCGCCTTCCTGGACCCGCCGAAGGAATCGGCAGCGCAGGCGCTGCAGGCGCTGGCCGCGCATGGCGTGGAGGTCAAGGTGTTCACCGGCGACAACGAACTGGTGACCGCCCGCGTCTGCGCGCAGGTGGGGCTGGACGCCGATACCATCCTGACCGGCCCTCAGATCGAGCGCATGGATGATGGCGCATTGTCACGGGCACTGCACCACCACCGCGTGTTCGCGCGGCTGACGCCGCTACACAAGGAACGGCTGGTACGCGAGCTGCGCGCCCAAGGCAAGGTGGTCGGCTTCCTCGGTGACGGCATCAACGATGCCCCGGCACTGCGTGCGGCCGATATCGGCATCAGCGTGGACAGTGCCGTGGACATCGCCAAGGAGGCCGCCGACATCATCCTGCTGGAAAAGAACCTGATGGTGCTGGAGGAAGGTGTCATCCAGGGCCGGCGCACGTTCAACAACATGCTGAAGTACATCCGCATGACCGCCAGTTCCAACTTCGGCAATGTGTTCTCGGTGCTGGTGGCCTCCGCCTTCCTGCCGTTCCTGCCGATGCTGCCGCTGCAGCTGCTGGTGCAGAACCTGCTGTACGACATCTCGCAGATCGCCATTCCGTTCGACAACGTGGACGAGGAGCTGGTACGCAGGCCGCTGAAGTGGAACCCGGCGGACATCGGCCGCTTCATGGTGTTCTTCGGGCCGATCAGCTCGATCTTCGACCTGACCTGCTTCGCGCTGATGTGGTACGTGTTCGATGCGCGCACCGCCGGCGACCAGAGCCTGTTCCAGTCCGGCTGGTTCGTGGTCGGCCTGCTGACCCAGACCCTGATCGTGCACATGATCCGCACGCCGAAGGTACCGTTCCTGCAGAGCATCGCCGCGCCGCCACTGCTGCTGATGACCGGCCTGATCATGGCCATCGGCGTGGCCCTGCCGATGAGCCCGCTGGCCGGCTACTTCAAACTGCAGGCACTGCCGGCCGGCTATTGGCCGTTCCTGGTGGCGATCCTGTTCGGCTATGCGGTGCTGACCACTGCGCTGAAGCGGTTCTACATCCGCCGTTACGGCTGGCAATAAGCGCCCGCCGCTTGGTCCAGGGAGAAACACAATGGACATCAATCCCAACCTGCCGGCCTTCAACGCCGGCGCCACGCTCAGCTCGCTGATCAGCCTGTCGGTGGCGTTTGTGCTGGGCACGATCATCGGCTTGGAGCGGCAGCTGCGCCAACGCACCGCAGGCCTGCGCACCAACACGCTGGTGGCGGTGGGCGCGGCAGTGTTCGTCGATCTGGCGGTGCGCTTCCATGACCTGTACGGTGGTCCACCCTCGCCGCTGCACGTGGTGGCCTATGTGATCTCCGGCGTCGGCTTCCTCGGCGCCGGCGCGATCATGAAGGACGGCGCCCAGGTGTCCGGCCTGAACACCGCTGCCACCCTGTGGGGCTCGGCGGCGGTGGGTGCCTGTGCCGGTATCAAGCTGCTGCCCGAGGCGGTGCTGGCGGCAGTGTTCGTGCTGGCCGCCAATACCCTGCTGCGGCCGGTGGTGAACCGCATCCAGCGGCAGCCGCTGCCGGAAGCCTTCAGCGAGGCGACCTATGCGATCAACGTGGTCTGCCAGCGCGAGCAGCAGGCCGAGGTGCTGGACCGGTTGTTGCTGCTGCTTGAGCAGGCGCAGTACCCGGTGCGCGCGGTGGACCAGCGGCCATTCGGCGAGCGTGACGTGGAGATCGAAGCGGTGCTGTATGCCACCACGGTGGATGCCGGTGAGCTCGATGCCGTGCTGGCCACGCTGGCGACCACGCCCGGCGTACTGCAGGGGTTCTGGAACGCCAGCCTGGAGGAGTAGCGGCTCGGTAGTGCCGCCCGCCGGCAGGCAGGCAGGCAACACCGTGCACCGCTCTGGTAGGTGCCGACCTTGGTCGGCACAGAGCTATCCGATGCCATGCCTACTGCGAGAGCCTGCCGACCAAGGTCGGCATCTACCAACAGCCCGCATGCATCGCTTTGGTCGGTGCCGACCGTTGGTCGGCACAACCCCTCATCGTCCCGCCGTTCAAGTGCTGTGCCGACCAACGGTCGGCACCTACCAGGAACCGGCACCCACCGCGCAGGAGCACGCCGACCAAGGTGGGTAGCCACCAATACCGGCTTTGCTATCCTTTCCGCCCACGCCAGGGAGCCATCCCGATGCCATCGCTGTCGCCCCGCCGCCCGCTGATGCTGCTGGCCCTGATCGTCGTGATGGCGGCGATCTTCCTGATCGATACCGTCACCGATTACGCGGTCGCGGCGGCCTGCTTCTACGCAGCGGTCATCCTCGCCGCATCACGCGTGATGAGCGCGCGCGGGCTGATCACCCTGGCCGTCGCCTGCATTGCATTGACCGGGCTGAGCTTCTTCCTGACCCGCTTCGGCACCTATCGCATCGGCCTGGTCAACTCGGTGATCGGCATGCTGGTGATCGGCATCACCACCTACCTCGCCCTGAACATGGAAGCGGCCAAGGCCGCCGTGCAGGAAGCGCACGGCCGTCTGCTGCGGGTGGCGCGCGCCTCAACCGTGGGCGAACTGACCACTTCCATCGCGCATGAAGTGAACCAGCCGCTGGCGGCCATCGCCAGTAGTGCCGAAGCCTGCCAGCGTTGGCTGGCACAGGATCCGCCGAACGTGGACAAGGCACGCCAGACCGTGGCCCGCATCCTGGCCGACGCGCACCGTGCCGGTGACGTGATCGCCCGCATCCGCGGACTTACCCAAGGCGCCGCTCCGGAACGGCACGCCTTCGACCTGAACCACGCGGTGGAGGAAATGCTGGCGCTGTCACGCAGTGAACTGGACCAGCACGGCGTGGCCGTGGCCCTGCTGCTGGATGCCGACCTGCCCCCGGTGCAGGCCGATCGTGTGCAGGTGCAGCAGGTGATCGGCAACCTGATTCTCAATGCGGTGGACGCAATGGAAACCGTGCCTCCCGCCGACCGACGCCTGTCGCTGCTGACCCGACGTGACGGTCAGCGGGTCAGTCTCAGCGTGCGCGACCGCGGCGTCGGCCTGCCCGCCGATCATCCCGAGCGTGTATTCGATGCCTTCTGGACCACCAAGTCACACGGGCTGGGACTGGGCCTCAGCCTGAGCCGTTCGATGATCGAGGCCAACGACGGCCAGATCCGCGCCGAACGGCCAGCAGGCGGCGGCGCCTGTTTCGTCTTCGACCTGCCCATCGCCACGGACGTTCAACATGCGTAAGCCCGTTGCCCCTGCCATCGACCCAGCACCCATCGTCTATGTAGTCGACGACGACCCGTCGGTGCGCGCGGCACTGGAAGACCTGCTGGCCTCGATGGGCCTGCAGGTGCGCGCCTTCGCTTCCACCCAGGCGTTCCTCGAACACGAACTGGAAGATGCACCGGCCTGCCTGGTGCTGGACGTGCGCATGCCCGGCCAGAGTGGGCTGGAGTTCCATCGCACGATGGGCAGTCACGGCCTGCAGCTGCCCGTGGTGTTCATCACCGGCCACGGCGACATCGCGATGGGCGTCAACGCGATCAAGGACGGGGCCATCGAGTTCCTGACCAAGCCCTTCCGCGACCAGGAACTGCTGGATGCCATCCACAAGGGCATTGAGATCGACCGCCAGCGCCGCCGCGAGGGCGACGTGCTCGGCGCGCTCCAGCAACGCTGGGATTCGCTGAACGCGGGCGAGCGCGAGGTGGTCGATGGCGTGGTACGCGGCCGCCTCAACAAGCAGATCGCCGGCGCCCTCGGCGTCAGCGAGATCACGGTGAAGGTGCGCCGTGCGCAGGTGATGCGCAAGATGGGCGCACGCACCCTGGTCGACCTGGTGCGGATGTATGACCGCCTGCAGGCCGGCAGCGCTTGACTCCGGGAACGGTCTATTCCGGCTCCGGCAACACATAGACCAACCGGTAGTCGTGGCGGCCTTCACTGATGGAGATCTCCAGTGTGCCGCTCAGACCGAGCAGTCCTTCACTGCCCGAATCGGGCACCACCACCACGTTCAGCTCCGGCGTTCCCCGAGTCATCAGACCGTTGTGCTGCAAGGTAAAAGCGCCCTGACGCCCAGCCAGCGTGGCCGTTACCCGTTCCATCGCCACATAGCCCGCTGAGCCCTGCACTGGGCTGCGGAATGCCAGCATCTGGCCGACACTGCTGCCCTGCAGGTCACCATGGAAGACCTTGTCGATCGACATCCCCCCGATCGGGCCGTCGTTGCCACCGATCGGCAGCAGCTTCACTTCAAAGGTTCCGCGCGCTTCGCCCTGCATCCTGCTCTCCCTCGTCGATAATGCGGCAACGGCGCGTGCGGATCATGCGCGCCGCAGGCGACGCTTCAACTGCGTATCCATCAAGCCCACCGCCAGCAGCACCGCGCTGGTCAGCCAGCCGGCGCCCAGCAGATGGGTGTGCGGCAAAACCACCCCCAACACGACCAACGCCACTGCACCGACCAGATGCGAATACGGGGCGCGCCCGTACACGATGCGCTTGTACAAGGCGCTGCCCAGCAGGTAGATCAACGGTCCGGCAACCAGCACCGTAGCGTAGACCAGGGTCACCGTCGCGCCAGGATGGTCCATGACCAGGTCATTGCCGACCGCGGTGGCGATGATGCCGGCGATCAGCAGCGCATGCACGTAGTGGAAGTTGGCCCCCATCCGCCCGGCGTCCTCGGAATGGGTGATCGCCGCGGTGGCATCGCGGCTGGAGATGCCGAAATACAACCACCACATGGCGATGGTGCCGGCGAAGGTGGCCAGCACCGCCGAGACCACATCGCCGCTCCAGTGCTCGACCTCGCTGAGCACGCCGCCAGTGGCCAGCAACGTTTCACCCAGCGCGACGATGACGAACAACTGGCAACGTTCGGCCAGGTGCCCGCCTTCGATGGTCCACTCGCGGGTGTGCGAACGGCCCAACCCCGGAAACGCGAAGCCGAACATCGGCGAGATGTACTCGCAGGCCACCGCCACCGCCCACAAGGCCAGGCGCAGGTTGCCCTCGGCAGCAGCGCCTGCCAGCCAGAAGCAGGCCGACACGCTCACCCACGCCAGCATGCGGCGGAAATTGGGCGCCAGCGGATGGTTGCGCCCGACCTCCAGCAGCACGAACACTGTGCGCCCGACCTGCATGGTGGCGTAGGCCCCCGCGAAGACCCAGGCGCGTTCAGCGAAGGCCTCGGGAATGGACGAGGACATCAGCAACGCCAGCAGCATGGTGACGAACAACAGGCTCCGGATGCGTGGCGCCTCCGGATCGAACCAGTTGCTGACCCAGCAGGCGTACTGCCAGCCCAGCCAGACCGCGAACCACAGCACCAGGGTCTGCATCACCCCGACCAGATCCAGGTGATGCAGCAGATGGTGGCTGAGCTGGGTAACCGCAAACACGTAGACGAGGTCGAAGAACAGCTCTTCGTAGGTCACGCGGGCGTGGTGGCCATCGCGCTGGCGCAGGGCAGGCAGTCGCAGTCGTGTGCTCATGGCCGTCCTTCAGCGCGCCAGGCGCCAGTACAGCAGACCGGCCAGCAAGGCCGGCACCGCGAACACCAGCAGCAGGATCGGCAGCTCCTCCCGGACGGCGTAGCCGGCCCTGCTCACGCCCACCCACATGTTGGCCACCGTCACCAGCAGCCAGGTGGCGATGAACGCGATCAGGGCCGTGGGCAGCTGTGACTGGCCTACGCTCCACAGCCGCCCGAAGAGCAGGAACACCCCCAACAACAGCACCCCACCCACCATCACCAGAAGCACGTGCATGGTCCATCTCCTTGAGCCTGCTGGCAGGCTAGCCGCGGCCGATTCTGCGCTCCAGCCGATGATCGTGGTTTCACTTTCCAGCCTCGCCGAACAATCCCGATCCCCGAACCACATAGCAAACGCGAACGGTTCCCATTAGTATTGCGTCATCGCGCAGGGACGCCCTCCCCGTGCACACCCTTGCCCCTGCTTCCGGTCCGGATGTCCCAACTACCTTCCCCACACCCTCCTGCGCTGCCGCTGGTGTCCTCGCTGGTGCGCCACTACGAGGAACTGGTGGAGTACCTGCGCTGCCGTTTCCGGTCGCCAGGGCTGGCCCGTGAAGTGGTGCACGACGTCTGCGTGCGGCTGCTGGAACGCCCCGCCGCCTACGATGCACGGCAACCCATCGCACTGCTGCGGCGCATCGCCCACGATGCGGCGGTGGACCGCTGCCGCGCCGAGGCTCTGCGCCGGCACTGGGTGGAGTCGCGTGCCGAACTGCCCGATGACGCCTGCCCACGCCCAGGCCCCGAGCAGCAGGCGCAGGGACAGCAGGCGTTGCAGCGCCTGAGCGCGACCATCGAGCGCATGCCCTGCCGGCGCCGGCAGGTCTTCATCCTGCACAAGATCCACGCGCTGCCGCAGGCCGACGTCGCGCAGCGCATGGGCATCGGCCTGAAGGCGGTGGAGCGTCACCTGCGGCTGGCCATGGCCGATTGCCTCCAGCAGGGCACGCTGCAATGAGCGATGCACCTGCACCACCGCCGCCACCCGAAGTCCCCAGCACCGACCAGATCCTGGACCAGCATCGGGACGCCCTGAAGCAACGCTTTCCGCTGCCCGACCCGGAAACGCTGCGCCGCCGGGGTGGCGGCGCGAAGCGGGTACTGCCCGTGTTGCTGGTGCTGGCCGGCGCCGTACTCGTGGCCGACCCGGCCTGGCAGGTCCGCGATTACCAGACCGGCGTGGGCGAACGCCGTGAACTCGTCCTGGCCGACGGCAGTCGGGTACAGCTGGATGCAGGCACCCGCGTGCAGGTGCGCCGCCATCTGCGCTCCCGGCAGGTGCTGCTGGAACAAGGGCGGGCACGCTTCGAGGTGCAGCACTCGGCCTGGCGACGCTTCGGGGTGGATGCCGGCCCGGTCCACGTGCGCAATTACGGCACGGTGTTCGACGTCGACCGCCAGGGGGAACTGAGCGAAGTGACACTGTGGCGCGGCGAGGTCGGCGTGCGCGTCGACGAGGGCGGCAGCGAACAGCGGCTGAAGCCAGGGCAGCGCCTGCTGGCCCAGCGCGGTTCGCTGTCACCTCCGGAAGCCATCGATCCAGAGCAGGCGGACTGGACCACCGGACGCCTGCAGTTCGACCGCATGCCACTGAGCGAGGTCCTGCGCATCCTGCAGCGCTATCACGACCGTCCCATCGTGCTGGACGACCCAGCGCTGGGGCCCCTGCAGGTGTCGGGCGTCTTCGATGCCGACCGCGCCGAGACCGTACTCGCGCTGCTGCCCGAGATCCTGCCGGTGCAGGTGCATGCCGGCACCGATGGCAGCCTGCATCTGCGCGCCCGCGATTGAATGCCACACCGAGGGTGGGTTGCGCGCCGTCCCATCCGGCAAGTGCTTGAACCCTTCCGAAGGACCCCCGCATGACCCGCCCTGTTCCGCCTGCCGCTCTGCGCCGGCTGGCCCCCACCCTGCTCGCTGCCTGCCTGTGTGCGGCCCTGCCCGCCACGGCGCAGACCGCTGCGTCAGCGCCCATCGAGCTGCACCTGCCGGCAGGCCCGTTGCAGGCTTCGCTCAACTCGCTGGCGCGGCAGAGTGGCATCCAGCTGTTGTTCGCCGCCGACAGCGTGAGCGGCCGCAGCGCCCCGGCTGTTGATGGCCGCTACACCCCGCGTGAGGCCCTGCAGCGGCTGCTGGCCGGGCAAGGCCTGGCGATGCAGGAACGTTCGCCGGGTGTGTTCGTGGTGAGTGCCGCGCCAGCGCCGGCGAAGCCGCGCACCCCGGCCCGGGCCGCATCATCGGCGCCGTCATCCGCCACGACGACGTCGCTGGCCCGCGTTACGGTCTCGGCCTCGACCGCGCGCATGCCGCAGGGCGAGACCGCCATGCCCAATACCATCACGGTGCTGACCCGCGAGGACATCGCCCAGCAGCTGGCGCTGGGTTCGGATGTGTCGCGGGTGCTGTCGTCACAGATCCCGGCATTTGCCCCGGCGCGCGAAAAGATGTCCAACTACGGCGAAACCCTGCGTGGCCGCGGCATCCTGTACATGGTCGACGGCGTGCCGCAGTCCACGCCGCTGCGCGATGGCTCGCGTGATTCGCACACCATCGACCCGGCGATGATCGAACGCATCGAGGTCATCCACGGCGCCAACGCGCTGCAGGGCATCGGCGGCACCGGCGGCATCGTCAACATCATCACCCGCAGTGCGCCCAGTGAGCCGGGCGCGTTCCTGCTCGACACCAACGTCAGCTACAGCGCTGCCCTGCCCAGCCGCCACGACGACAATGGCCAGCGCGGCTCGGCCCTGGTGGGCGTGCGCGGCGAGCAGTTCGACCTGGTGGCTGGCCTGGCCTATGAGAAGCAGGGCCTGTACCACGACGGCGAGGGCCGATCGATCGGCACCAACGCGCAGGGCGAGCTGATGGACTCGACCTCATCGAACGTGTTCGCCAAGCTGGGCTGGAACATTGCCGAGGGCCATCGCCTGCAGGTCATGGCCAACCGCTACGAACTGCGCGGGATGGACAACTACCTGGCCATCAACGGTGACTATCGGACCGGTCGCCCGACCATTTCGGTCCCCGGCGATACGCCACTCGATCCGCCGATGAACCGCTCGCGTTCGCTGACGGTGGACTACAGCGCCGCCGACCTGCTCGGTGGCCGTTTTCAGGCGCAGGCCTTCGCGGTGGATTTCGAAGGCCGCTACGGTGCCAGCCAGTGGGACCCGTGGGGCAACACCGGCGCCAACGCCGCCTGGGACCAGACCCAGAACGAATCGGACAAGCGCGGCTTCAAGCTGACCCAGAGCTGGACCCGCGTCGCCGACACCACGCTGGACGTGACCCTGGGCCTGGACGGCCTGCGCGACCGCACCCACCAGGTGCTGCTGGCCAGTGGCATGAACTGGGTGCCGCAGACCACCTACCAGAGCCTGTCACCGCTGCTGCAGCTGCACTGGTGGCCGACCGATCACCTGATGCTGTCCGGCGGCCTGCGTTACGAGAAGGGCGAGCTGGACGTGGGTGACTACACCACCCTGCCCCGCTACGGCGCTCGCAAGGTGGCTGGCGGCAAGCCGACCATGAGCGAGACCCTGCCCAACTTCGGCGCGGTCTGGTACATCAACGATCGCCTCAACGCCTACGCCTCGTATTCGGAAGGCTACACCGTGGCCGACGTCGGCCGCGTGCTGCGCGCGATCAACCGCGACGGACAACGCGTGGACAGCCTCATCGACCTGTCACCGGTAGTGTCGGACAACCGCGAGATTGGCCTGGAGTACGACGATGGCCGCTTCAGCGGCGACATCGCCTACTACACCTCCGAATCCAAGCTCGGCTCGGTACTGATCTACGATCCGGGCATCGATGCCTATGCGGTGCAGCGCCAGGCCACCCGCGTGGAAGGCTTTGAAAGCAACCTGCGCCTGCGGTTGGGCGACAGCCGGCTTGGCCTGGGCTATGCGCGCGCCAACGGCCGCTACGACGCCGACGTCGACGGTCGTCTCGACAGCGACCTCGCCGGCGTGAACATCGCACCGAACCGGCTGACCGCGTTCTGGGAACAGAGCTGGACGCCGCAGCTCAGCACGCGCCTGCAGGCCAGCCATGCCTTCGACCGTGATTTCGACCTGCGTGGCGCGCAGGTGGCGGAGTTCAAGGGTTACACCACTCTGGATCTGGTCGCGCGCTATACGCTGGACAAGCACGCCTTCACGCTGGGCGTGCAGAACCTGGCGGACAAGCAGTACATCAGCTACTACTCGCAGACCACGCCGTCGAATCCGAGCTATTTCTCCGGCCGCGGCCGGGTGCTGACGCTGGGGTGGCAGTACCGGTACTGATCCATGGCGCCCTTATGGGAGCCATGAAATCTATGCGAGACGCGATGAAGGGGGCCCATGCTAGTTTCTGGGCCTCCTTCAAACGGACGTGAACCATGCGTTGTTCCCTGCTCGCCTTCGCCCTGACCGCTGCTGTTCCGGTCGCGCACGCCAGTGCCGCCGAGGCACCACTGCCGCAGCTGCGGGCCTACACCGTGGACACCTCCTGGCTGCAGCCGATGGCACCGCTGCAGATCGCCGACCAGACCTGGCAGATCGGTACCGAAAACCTGACCGCGCTGCTGGTGCAGACCGCCGAGGGCGCAGTGCTGCTGGACGGCGGCATGCCACAGATGGCCGGCCACCTGCTGGACAACATGAAGGTGCGCGGCGTGGCCCCGCAGGACCTGCGACTGATCCTGCTCAGCCATGCGCATGCCGACCACGCCGGCCCGGTGGCCGAGCTCAAGCGTCGCACCGGCGCGCACGTTGTGGCCAATGCCGAATCAGCGGTGCTGCTGGCGCGCGGCGGCAGCAACGACCTGCACTTTGGCGACGGCATCACCTATCCGCCCACCAGCGCCGACCGCATCATCATGGATGGCGAAGTGGTCACGGTGGGCGGCATCGCATTCACCGCGCACTTCATGCCGGGGCACACCCCGGGCAGCACCGCCTGGACCTGGACCGATACGCGCGACGGCAAGCCGGTGCGCATCGCCTACGCCGACAGCCTGAGCGCGCCGGGTTACCAGCTGAAGGGCAATCCCCGTTATCCGCGACTGATCGAGGACTACAAGCGCAGCTTCACTACCGTGCGCGGCCTGCCCTGCGAACTGCTGCTGACCCCGCACCCGGGTGCCAGTAACTGGAACTATGCCGCCGGCAGCAAGGCCGGCGCCAAGGCACTGACCTGCAGCGCCTACGCGGATGCGGCCGAGAAGACGTTCGACGCGCAGCTGGCCAGGGAAACTGCGGCACACCGCTGATCCTGTAGAGCCGAGCCTACGCTCGGCTTGCCGGAAGAAGACAGCCGAGCGTGGGCTCGGCTCTACACAGGACACGTGGGAAGGTGCCGCTCAGGGCGACCGGCACCTGCGACCATCAGCCACCCTGCCCGTGCTGGGCAAACGGCTCGGTGCTGCCGTCGGTGCGCACCAGTTCGACAGTGTATGGCTGCACGTAGCCGTCGGGCATTTCCATGCCCGGCGAACCAGCCGGCATTCCGGGCAGCACAAGCCCGCGCACCGCCGGTCGCTCGGCCAGCAGTCGCTTGATGTCCTCGGCCGGAATGTGGCCTTCAACCACGTAACCACCGATCTCGGCGGTGTGGCAGGAGGCCTTGCCGACCGGTACACCCAGGCGGACCTTGATCGGGTTCATGTCGTCGGTGTCGCGCACATCCACCTGGAAGCCTTCGGCCTTCAGGTGATCGACCCAGATGCCGCAGCAGCCACAGCTGGCAGTCTTGTGCACGATGGCGATGGGCAGTGCAGGATCCACCTGCGACGGACCGGCCATGATCGGTGCCGCAGGGGCTTCGCTGGCAACCGGCGTGGCGGCGGATTCTTCAGCGGCACGCGCGCAGGCGGTGGTGGCCAGCACGGTGCCCAGCAGCAGGCCGAGGGAGAGAGAACGGTTCATGGTGTTGATTCCTTTGCAGATGCGGGCAACGCGGCCCGCTGCCTGCGCATCGAAGGCACAGGCAGAGTCGAGAATGAGTCGAGCAGCTATGGCAGGCACTTGAGGCCTGCAGGGAATCACACGATGGGAGGCCGTAATGGGTCCGGCAACGGCGGCGGTGCGCGTTGCTGGGCGCTGGCTGGCAAAGGCGCCTCACGCCATGGCAAGGCGGGCGTTCCGCTCAGGGAGGCCAGCATGCCGAGGCTGGCCGGCGGGCATTCGCACTCATTGCTCTGGCAGACCGTTGATGCTGCATCGTCGCAGCATCCGGCCATGGCCGCCGAATGCGGTGCAGCGCAATGGTCCTGGCTGGCCGGGCCGCTGTACGAAGACGCGGCGAGCGCCAGCGCCGGTGCATTCAGCACCAGGGCGACAAGCAACATCCATCGCAGCAGCAGGCCAGACAGGTTCACACGCCGATGATAGCCGATGCGCGCGCTACGCAATGGCCGCGGCCATCGCCTGCACCCGCACCGGAATCGACTTGGCGGCGGGCGTGCCGCTGATGCGGTCGTAGTAGTCCAGCGGCAACAACGGGTTCAGCTCCGGGTAGTAACCGGCCAGCGCGCCGCGCGGCATCGGGTAGTCCAGCACGGTCAGGCCCTCGATGCGCCGCTGCACGCCATCGCCGCTGATCGTCTCCAAGCTGACCAGCGCCTCCTTCTGCAGTCCGCGCGCCAGCCGGTCCTCGATATTCATGAACAGCACCATGCGATCGTTGTACACGCCGCGATAGCGGTCGTTGTAGCTGTAGATGGTGGTGTTGTACTGATCGTGCGAGCGTACCGTGGCCAACCGCAACATGTCCGGATCGTGCACCGGATCGTCCACGTCCAGGCCGGGCATCACCAGGATGTTGGCCTTGCCATTCGGCGTGGGCCAGACGCGGCGGCGCGGCGGAATGTCCAGATGGAAGCCGTGTGGCTGCTGGATGCGCTCGTTGAAGCCGGTGTAGATCTCCGGGTACACGGCAGCGATCAGATCGCGGATGGGCGCATAGTCGTGCATGCACCGCGCCCAGTCGACCTTGCTGTGCGGCAGCGCAGCCATCGCCATGCGGCAGACGATCTCGACCTCGGGCAGCACCTCGGTGCTGACCGGTTCGAGCACGCCGCGCGAGGCGGTCACGTTCGACATCGCGTCTTCGATGGTGACGAACTGCTCGCCGGCCGGCGTGACGATGCGCTCCGAGCGCGCCACCACCGGCAGGATCAGCGCATCGCGGCCATGAACCAGATGACCGCGGTTGAGCTTGGTGGCGATGCCCACGGTCAGGTCCAGCCCACGCATCGCTTCATACGCGCGAGGCGTATCGGGCACCGCATGGATGAAGTTGCCACCCAGGCCGATGAACACCCTGGCGCTGCCGTCCAGCATCGCCTCGATGGATTCAACCACATGATGGCCATGCTCACGCGGCGGATCGAAGCCGAACACCTGCTGCACGCGGTCCAGATAGGCCGGTTTGGGCTTCTCGTCGATGCCGACGGTGCGGTCGCCCTGCACATTGGAATGCCCACGGATCGGCCCGATGCCCGCACCGGGCTTGCCGAAGTTGCCGCGCAGCATCAGCAGGTTGGCGACCTGCTGCAGCAGGCGCGAGCCATACTGGTGCTGGGTCAGCCCCATGCCGTAGCAGATCACGGTGGCCTTGGAGCGGATGTAGATCTCCGCACAGCGTCGGATCTGCGCCTGCGAAATGCCGGACACCTGCACGATCTCGTCCCAGTCCTGCGCCATCACGTCTTCGCGCAGCGCCTCCAGGCCCACCGTGTGCTCTGACAGGAACGCATGGTCGAGCACGCGCTCGCCCTGCGCCTCGCGCTCGAACATCACCTTCATCATGCCTTTGATCAGAGCCAGGTCGCCGCCGATACGGATGTGCACGAACTCGCTGGTGATCTCGGTCGAACCGAACGTGGCCATCTGCACCACGTCCTGCGGCTCGGCAAAGCGGATCAGCGCGCGCTCGGGCATCGGATTGACCGCCACGATCGGGATGCCGCGTTTGCGCGCCTCGACCAGGTTGCTCATCATCCGCGGTGAATTGGTGCCGGTGTTCTGGCCGATCACGAAGATCGCCTCGGCGTGCTCGAAATCCTGCAGCACGATCGTGCCCTTGCCCACCCCGATGGCCGGCGGCAGGCCGCGGCTGGTCGGCTCGTGGCACATGTTCGAGCAGTCCGGGAAGTTGTTGGTACCGAACTCGCGCACAAAGATCGAATACAGGAACGCCGCTTCATTGGGCGTGCGCCCGGAGGTATAGAACTCGGCCTGGTGCGGGCTGTCCAGCGCCTGCAGGTGGCGGCCGATCAGCGCGAAGGCATCATCCCAGCTGCACGGCACGTAGTGGTCGGTGGCTGCGTCGTAGCGCATCGGCTCGGTCAGCCGGCCCTGCATCTCCAGCCAGTAGTCGGTCTGCGCCATCAGTTCGGTGACGGTGTACTGGGCGAACAGCTCGCGACCGGCGCGGAACTGGGTGGCCTCCCAGGCCAGCGCCTTCGCGCCGTTCTCGCAGAACTCCAGCTTTTTGCGTTCGTCGGCGTCGGGGAACGCGCAGCTGGGGCACTTGAAGCCACCCGGCTGGTTCATCGCCAGCAACGCCTTCGAGCCTTTGCCGATCACGCTTTGCTGCAGCAGCACCTTGGCTGTGGCACCGGCGGCACCCCAGCCACCGGCCGGCTGGTTGTACGGCTTGTAACGCGGTGGCTTCTGCTCGGACATGTTCGGGGACCTTACGGTAGGAACGCGGCAACAATGGGCATATCGCAGTCCGGCGACGCTTTCAATCGCACGGCCAGCCCCACAGTCAAACACGGCCTGCACGGCTTCGCCAGTGGGTGCACGCTGTTTTCAGCGCAGCCTGCCATGACAACGGTTACACCCGCGTCAGCGCATGGCCACTGCGCTATTCTCGACGCTGTGGGTGATCCACCACCTGCGTATCTCCTTAGTCCGGACGCGCTGCATGCCTGATTCGACCCCACCGCACACCCCGCCTGCCGGCACGGCCCTGCGCCCGTTGCAGCGCTGGCGCAGCGAGGGGCAACAGCCGCTGGTCGACGTGGTGGCTGAGGAAGTGCCGGTGGCGCTGCGTTACAACGGCGCCGCCTTCGCGGTGATGATGGCCACACCCTGCGACCTGGAGGACTTTGCGCTGGGCTTCTCGCTCAGCGAGGGATTGATCGCTACGCCTGCCCAATTGCTGGCCATCGAGGTACGACCGCAACTGGAAGGCATCGAGCTGCAGATGACCGTGACCGAGGATGCACCCGGTGCCGACCTGGATCCGGCCAACGGGCGCCTGCTGCCCGGCCGCGGTGGCTGCGGCCTGTGCGGCACGCGCCAGCTGGAGGAAGTGCTGCGGCCACTGCCCGAGGTGCGCGAACGGCGAACCTACCCGCCAGCAGCCCTGCAACGGGCGCTGGCCACGCTGGTGCAGCATCAGCCGATGAATGCGGTGAGCGGTTCGACCCATGCCGCGGCCTGGGCCGACGCCAGCGGTCGCATCGGCTGGGTGCGCGAAGACGTCGGCCGCCACAACGCGCTGGACAAGCTGATCGGCGCCCTGCATCACAATGAACACACGATCGAGGGGGGGCTGCTGGTGATTTCCAGCCGCGCCAGCTACGAAATGGTCAGCAAAGCCGTACGGGCCGGCGTCAGCGTACTGGCTGCTGTCTCGGCACCGACCGCGCTGGCGATCGACCTTGCCCGTAGTGCAGGCCTGTGCCTGGTCGGGTTCGCGCGGGAGCGCGGATTCAACGTGTATACCCATCCCGAGCGGCTGCAGGCGAACGATAACCGGGACGACTGAGAACGACCGGGAGCACGACGCCCCCGGTCTGGCACAGCTCAGCGCAGCGCCACCTTCGGGAAGTCCACCGGCACGTCGAACGCTACGTTGACGTAGTTCGTGAACAGGTTGAGCGCTACGTGGGCGAGGATCTCAACGATCTGCTCATCGTCGAAGCCGGCCGCACGCAGCGCCTGCACATCGCCATCGGTGACCTGCGCACGCTGCTCGACTACCTTCAGCGCGAAGTCCAGGGCAGCGGCGGTAGCCGGGTCACTGGACTGACCGATCTGTGCAGCGGCCATCTGCTCGCTGCTGGCACCCGCCTTGCGGCCCAGCGCGGTGTGTGCGGCCAGGCAATACTCGCAGGCATTGCGGTTGGCAATGGCCACGGCGATCTGCTCGCCCAGCAGCGGCGACAGGCGACCGCCGCCCAGCGCGCCGAACGAACCCCACATGCTCTGCAGGGCGGCTGGCGAGTTGGCCACGGCGCGGAACATGGCGGGGGTGGCGCCGAAGGCAGCGTGGACCTGACCCAGCAGGGCCTGGCGGTCGGCGTTGGTGTTGGCGGCATCGATCAGGGGGACACGGGACATGGTGGATCTCCTTGGGAAAGCGCCCGGGATTGGGCGACCCGCTCATCCTAGGTAGACTCGCTGGACGCTTCAGGCGCAATCAGCCACACATGTTGTCCATTCATCCATGAGCACGCCCACCGACACCTCCCCACCCGACCGTCTCTCCTCCCTGCTGGAACGCTTCCGGGTGCAGGCCGCGCTGTTCCACAGCGGTCCGCTGTGCGGGCGCCATGTCTTCGAGCCGCAGCCCGGTCGTGCCTTCCTGCACATCCTGCGCCAGGGTGAAATGGAGGTCCGTCATCCCGACGGCGATATCGCGCTGCCCCGGTTGAAGATCGACACACCCAGCCTGCTGCTGTATCCGCAACCGCTGCACCATGTGTTCTTCAATGCACCGCTGGAAGGCCCGGATTTCACCTGCGCCACGCTGGATTTCGATGGCGGCGCGCGTAATCCGATCGTGCAGTCGCTGCCGCCGGTGATGGTGGTGCCACTGGCCGCGATCGGCGAACTGGATGACACCCTGCACCTGCTGTTCGCCGAGGCCGATCGCCAGCGCTGTGGTTCACGGCTGCTGACCAACCGCCTGTTCGAGGTCGCGCTGATCCAGATCCTGCGCTGGGTGGTGGACCACCCGGATGCGGCCGGCGTCAGCCATGGGCTGATGCGGGGGCTGTCCGATGTACGGCTGGCACGCACACTGGTGGCGATGCACCAGGCGCCACAGGACGAATGGACGCTGCCGCGCATGGCCGCGACGGCCGGCATGTCGCGCAGCGCGTTCGCGGCCGTGTTCAAGGACGTGATGCAGGCAACGCCGGCCAGTTATCTGCTGGACTGGCGGCTGAGCCTGGCCTGCGCGCAATTGAGGGCCGGCGTGGCGGTCAAGCAGGTGGCGATCGAGGTGGGCTTTGCCGATACCGCGTCACTGTCGAAAGCGTTCCGCAAACGGTTGGGGGCCTCGCCGAGGGCGTGGTTGGCCGCGAGCGCAGCGCCGGCTGGGTAAATAGGTAACGGGTAGAGTCGACCGCGGGTCAGCTATCGCGCGAAGCGCGGGGGTTTCGTTGCCTGACCGGAGAGCAGTCGAGCATGGCTCGACGCTACAAGTGCGGTGACCCATCAGGCTTCGCCAGCAGCCCGGCGATGCGCTCGGCAACCTGGGCACGTACGCCTTCGTCCAGCTGCCCTTCGTACATCGCCTCGTAGATCCACAGGCCATCGGCGGCCAGCCGCGCCACGAAATTGTCGAGCGCTGCGCTGTCTTCCGCTGTACCCGCCTCCGGCGGCAGCGGTGCCCAGCGACGCACCGCCGGTCCCCACGGGCGCTCTTCGGCGTCCGGGTCGGCCGATTCGAGCATGAACATCAGCTCGGCACGGGTGGCGCTCTGGGCCGACACGCGCACAAAGGTCTGGTAACGCTCCAACGCAGTGGCCTGCTCGGCGGTCTTGCCCAGCAACGCTTCCATCGACGTCTCCCAGGCCTGTACCAGGTGTTCGTCGATCCCCCGCAGCAGCGCCTCGCGGGACGGGAAGTGATACAGCAGGCCACCGCGTGTCAGCTGGGCCTCGGCCGCCACCGACTCAAAGGTCACCGCGCGCACGCCGTCACGATTGATCACGTTGACGGCGGCGTCGAGGATGCGATCGCGCTTGCTGGTTCTCATCGCTTCATTTTACGCGATCGGCCGCGCCCTCGCGGCTGCCGACGCGGCCGCGCAGCAGGCGCGCGATGATCGCCGCACCCAGCGCCAGCACCGCCATGATCACCAGCAGCACGATCTGGTAGCCACGGTCATACGCGGCCGCAGCCAGTGCGAACCACTCGCCCTGCCCGCTCTCGCGCGCGGCATGCAGCGCCTGGGTGAAACCCTCGCGGGCAAGCGCGGGCATATCGGCCGAGACTGGCAGGAACGCGCTGTACATTGCGGCACTCAAGCTGCCCAGCATCGCCACCGCCAGCAGGCCACCGAACTCATAGGACACTTCTTCCACCGACGAGGCCATGCCCGCACGGTGCGCCGGCACGTTGTTGAGGATGGCGGTGGACGCCACCGAGATGGCCGAACCCATACCGAAGCCGGTGATGGCCATGCCAGCCACCACCCAACCAAGGCCGTGCAGGAAGCCGAACGCCACCACGCCGACGCCCAGCGCACCTGCGGCCAGGCCACCACAGATCAGCGGGCGCAGGCCAACCCGGTGCAGGATGCTGCCGCCGAGCAGCGCACTGGGCAGGCTGCCCAGTGCCGCCACCGACACCAGCAGGCCCGCCTGCAGCGGCGTGAAACCTGCCACCAGCTGGAAGCGCTGCGTGGTGACCAGTTGCAGGCCGGCCATCGCGAACAGGGTGAACACCGCCGACAGCGTGCCGGCCAGGAACGCCGGATTACGGAAGATCGCAAAGTCCAGCAGCGGGTACGGCAGCTGCTGCTGGCGGCGCGCGAACGCCGCACCGCTGATGACGGCCAACACCAGCGCGGCTGCGCCCAGCGCATATGAGGGCGGCGTGGCGATCAGCGACTTGATCGCCAGCACCAGGCCGGACAGTGCAGCCAATGCCAGCACTGACGACACCAGGTCCCATGGCCGCGAGGTGTCGCGCTGTCCTTCCGGCGCCAGCAGCAGCGTGGCCACGAACGCGACCACCACCACCGGCACGTTGATCAGGAACACCGAGCCCCACCAGAAGTGCTGCAGCAGCCAGCCGCCAATGATCGGGCCGAGCGCCGCACCGACGATGGCGACCGACCCCCAGATCGCGATGGCGATGTTGCGTTCGCGTTCTTCGTGGAAGCTCAGTCCGATCAACGCCAACGTGGCCGGCATCATCGCTGCGGCACCGATCGCCAGGAATGCACGCGCGGCAATCAGCTGCGTTGCGGTGTCAGCGAACGCCGCTGCCAGCGAGGCGACGCCGAACACCACCAGGCCGATCAGGAACATGCGCCGGTGACCGATGCGGTCGCCCAGCGTGCCCGCACCCAGCAGCAGGCCGGCCATCACCAGCGGATAGGCGTTGATGATCCACAGCGCCTGGCCGGCACTGGCCGAGAGTTCCTCGGTCAGGGTGGGCAGCGCGGTGTAGAGCACGGAGTTGTCGAGCGTGACCAGCAGCAGGCCAGCGGCGACGGTGAACAACAGTGCCCAGCGACGGGCACGCGACAGGGCCGGCGCACCGGCCAAGGGCTGGGACAAAGCCATGGGAGAACCTGATCGGGGGTGGAATACGGCCATAACTATACAGGATGTCCTGTATAGTTATGAAAACAGCGCCACCAATTCAGATTGGGGCCCGGGCAATGTTCATGTTGTCGTGCCCCTCATGCCGGGTCGTGCCCGGCGTCAGGGATCATCACCGGCAATCTTCCGGCAGTGCGGCAATCGCCGATACCACCGCCGCCTGCATGCCCTTCCCCACGGCCATGTCCAGTTCCCCGCCAGTTCCCCCATGCTGGCGCCGCAGCTCGTCCTCGCACAGGCCGCGCACCCGCGCACGGGCATTCGCGCGCAGGCTGCTGCACCGCCAGTCGGCGCCACCCAGCGGCAGCACCGAATACACCACGCTGTTGCAGGCGTTGCCGGCACGCTGCTGCAGCGACAGTCCACCAAAATCCCGCGGTTCGCTGCTGCGTTGCGGGTCGAAGTAGCTGTCCGGAAACGTGCGCGCATACTGTTCGATGTCCACGGCCATGCTGCGCCTACCGGCCAACGGCATCTGCAGCGGCTGCCCGCACGGCGTCGCATCGGCGCGGTGCTGGATGTACTGGTAGATCGGCCGGTCCAGCGATGGGTCCTGCTGGGTCACCGCGCTGACTGCCGCCAGCACCGGCAGCGATGCACGATTGGCCATGCGCACCAGCAGCCCCGCCTGCGCCGGCTGGCAGCGGTCGCGCAATGTTGCTGCGAGCAGGAAGAGCACGTCGTTGCGAAACGCGGGGTCATCACCCAGACGCTGTTCGATACGCTGGCTGGCATCGGACGCCGGTGCCGGAAACGCGACCGCAGGCGGCGCAGTGGGTGCGCGCTGCCGCTGCCACCACACCAGCAGCACCACCGCGCCCAGCAGCACCCCGGTAGCCATGAGCCATCGCCTGCGCATCAGTTGCGGATCGCCGTCAGCGTGGCGGCCGCGGCATCGTAGGACGCGCTGGCGATGTCCGCGTCGAAACGCTTCACCTGCAGGCGGCCGGCAAGCCGGTACGGATCCCACAGATCGCCCAGCGCGATCGGTGTCGCCAGGGTCACGTGGATGATCTGGTTGGGTGGCGGCGGCGGCACATGGATACACGCGCCGTAGAACGGCACGAACAGCAGTTCATCGACCAGGCCGGCATCGTTGGTGCCGAGCGGCACCACGTAGCCGTCCAGATCCACCGCGCGACCGTCGACAGCGTCGACCACGCGCGAGGAGCCGAACTGCTTGGCCCGGTCCGGGCTGGAATGGTCGATCTCCAGCCCCGGTGGCGTGCCCGAGCCGGTGTCGTCGATCAGGCCACCC
Organism: Stenotrophomonas sp. GD03819; assembly: GCF_029841665.1. Taxonomy (NCBI): domain Bacteria; kingdom Pseudomonadati; phylum Pseudomonadota; class Gammaproteobacteria; order Lysobacterales; family Lysobacteraceae; genus Stenotrophomonas; species Stenotrophomonas sp. GD03819. The sequence goes on along the minus strand of NZ_JAOCEW010000001.1, from coordinate 83,062 downwards.
ACGCCCTCCATGCCATTGCGTGACAGGCCGATCTGCGGGGGTGGGCGCTGGTAGCTCACTTCGTCGGGTCGCAACGCGTCCCAACGGTCGATGGGGGCTTCGGCCGTGGCGGAGGGCGCCGGCTTATCCTGCGGCCCGACCACCAAGGCATCGCCGCCCGGCGCCGTACAGCCTGCCAACCACAGGCATCCCACCGCCAGCAACAGGTGACTACGGTTCATAGGGCCTCAGCTGTGCGTCACGCATGGTGTAGGCCGAACCGGCCAGATCGTCATCCAACCGTTCGGCGCGCAGGGTGCCCGCCAGGAAGAACGGTGAGTACATGTCCGGCATCCCGATCGGGCGCGGCAGCACTACGTGCACGATCTGGTTCGGTGGCGGTGGTGGCACGTGGATGCAGGCGCCGTAGTACGGCACGAACAGGAATTCGGTCAGCCGCCCGTCCTGCGCGTTGGCCAGTGGCACCACGTAACCCGGCAGGCGCACCGGCCGCTGCAGGACCGTGTCCACCGTGCGGAAGGTACCGAACTGCGGCATGCGCCGGTTGCCGTTGTGCTCGACCTCCGGGCCCTCGCCCCGCTCCAGCGCGGCCAGCTCGTCCTTGGGCATCATCTGCAACCAGTCCAGCTCCTGCTCCACAGCGCCTGCAGGGTCATCGCGGTCGACGACCGGCGAGGGTGGCAAGGCCTGTACGCCGGTATCCACCGGCCGCTCACAGGCGGCCAGCGCCAGCACCATTGCCACTACCCGCATCCATCGCATGCTCAACCTCCCGGTGAAAGGCCATCGGCCAAGGTGCGCCGGTAAGCGAGCAACGCCGGGACCAGCCCGGCTACGGCGCTGATCAGCAGCACGCCCGCTGCCCATGCCAGTTCACGGCCATCCGGCCAGACATGGGTGATCGACAGACCGAAGGTGGCCAGTACCCAGCCGCGCCCGGCAATGCTGGCGACCACCAGCAGCGACAGGGCCAGCACGCTGGCCACCGCACTGGTCGCCACCGCTTCCACCACGAGCAGGCCCGCGATGTAGCCCGGTCGCGCACCGGTGGCACGCAGGATGGCCATCTCGCGTCGGCGCTCCTGCAGGGTGGAGACCAGCAGCGCCACCAGCGAGACCATGCCCAGCAGCACCACCATTGCACTGATCAGCTGCAGGGCTCGCTCGGCGGTGCCCAGCGACTGCCACAGCTGCTGCAGGGTCACGCCGGGCAGGATCGCCAGCATCGCCTCGTCCGGATACTCGTTGATCCTGCGCTGTACCGAGAACGTGGAGGTGCGCGAGTTCAGGCCGAGCATGAAGGCGGTGATGCTGGTCGGGGTCAGGTCCAGGTGGCGCGCCTGCTCGGCGCTGACGCTCTGGCTGCGCAGCTGCACGCCCGATCGCCAGTCAACATGGATCGCCTCGATGGCCGGCAGCGAGACCAGCAGCGACGAATCCACCGGCGTGCCGGTGCGCTGCAGGATGCCGGCAACGCGGAACGGCTTGTCGGCATGCGTGGCCAGCGTGACCGCGCCGGTGCCGTGCGCCAGCACGATCTCGTCGCCGAGGCCGACCTTCTGCGCGCGAGCCACCTCCGCGCCGATCACCGCGTCATACAGATCATCGAAGGGCCGCCCCTGTGCAAAGGCCAGCGCGTGGCCGGAACCATAACGATAGTGTTCAAAGTAGCCGCCAGTGGTACCCACTACCCGGTAGCCGCGCCAGGAATCGCCCAGCGACAACGGCACCGACCACTTCACCTGCGGCAATGCGGACAGCTCCTGGTAGGACTGCCAGGACACGTTGTTGGTCGGGTCGCCGATATGGAACACCGAATACAGCAGCAGGTTCACCGGTCCCGAACGCGCACCGACGATCAGATCGGTGCCCGATACGGTGCTGGCAAACCCCTCGTGCGCCTGCGTGCGTACACGCTCGACGCCCAGCAGCAGCACCACGCTGAGGGTGATGACCAGCACGGTCAGGCCCACGCTCAACGCGCGGCTGCGCAGGCTGGCCCAGGCAAGCTCAAGCATGGCCGGCACCTGCCTGGTTGATCTCGGACAGTGAAATGGTGCGATCGAACAACGGCTGCAGGCTGTCGTCATGGCTGACCACCAGCACCGTGGTGCCGGCCGCCTGGCACTGCGCGGACATCAGCTGCAGGAAGGCGCTCGCCGCTTCGCGGTCGAGCGCCGAGGTGGGCTCATCGGCCAGCAGCAACGCCGGCCGGCCGATCAGGGCGCGCGCTGCCGCCACGCGTTGTTGCTGGCCGACACTGAGCGTACCCGCCCGCCGCTGCATCAGCTCAGGATTGAGCTGCAGGGCCTGCAGCAGGCGGGCGATCTCGGCATCCAGCGGCCCGCTGATGCGTGCGCTGCGCAGGCGCGAGAAGCGCAGGCCCAGCGCGATGTTGTCGCGCACGGTGAGGAACGGCAGCAGATTGAACTGCTGGAAGATCACGCCCAACTGGTCGGCACGGAAACGATCCCGCGCCGCACCCCCCATGTCCTGCAGTGCGTGGCCGGCCACCTCGACACGGCCCTTGCCGGGCAGCAGCACGCCCGCCAGCAGGCCCAGCAGGGTGCTTTTGCCGCCACCGCTGATTCCGCGCAGCAACACGCTGCTGCCCTGCTCGACCCACAACTGCGGGATGTCCAGCACCAGCCGCGTGCCGTAGCCGAACTGCACGTCTTCCAGCGAGATCACCGGTGCCGCGCTCACGGTGCCAGCACCACGCGCAAGTTGTCGGGCGTCAGCACACTGCGGTTTTGGCCATTGGCGGTTGCGCTGTTGACGATGACTTCGTGCAGGCCCGGGAAAAGTACGGGCAGGCGCACGACGATGGCGCGCAGCGCGGCAGGTTTGGCACAGTGGTACTGCAGCGTTGCGCTGAAACCTGCGTGCCGGTGCTGTCCCGGCGGCGGCGCGGCGGCCGTCGCGTCGAAGCCCTCCGCATCGGCTTTACTGGTGGCCAGACGGCAGCCCGCAGCGGTGGGCAAGGTGACCCAGTTGCCGCCCTTCAGCAATGACGTCGCCCGTGCCAGCGCGGCCTGCTCGGCTGCATTGGCCGGCGGCCGCTCGTAATCGAGGATGCCGATGCCGGGGGCCTGAAGGCCGAATTCCAGGGTTTGCTGTTCAAGCGCAACATCGACGGTCGCCTGGCCGTGCACATGCGGTGCGTGCTGGCGGATGTCATGGGCCTGCGCGGCGCTGGCAGCCAGCAGCAGGAAAAGAGCAGCGGGAAGCTTCATGGGAAAGACTCCAATTGTTACTATGTAACATTATGGACCATATTCCCACGACCCCCGCAAGGGCCCTGGCCCAGCCGCCAACTTCGGCACGCTGGCACCCCCGCTTCGATCTTGCCGGTGCCTGGCTGTCCCTGGCCTGCGCCGCCCACTGCATCGCCCTGCCCCTGCTGCTGGCCTTCGTGCCGGCAGCGATGATGGCGCTGCGCTCGTTCCAGCATCCCGGCCATGGCGCGATGACATTGCTGCTGATGATGTCGCGCTGGGAGTGGCTGTTCGCGCTGCTGGCCTCCTCGCTGGCCTTGGCGAGTACCTCGGCCGGGGTGCACCGGCACGGGCGCTGGCAGCCCCTGCGGCTGGCCTGCGCCGGCGCCATCCTGCTGCTGTCGGCCTCTCTGTATCTGCCGCTGAAGGAATCGCTGCTCTGGCATGGCGTAGCGACAGCCAGTGGTGGCGCGCTGCTGGCGTTCGCTCACATCGGCAACCGACGGGCGCTGCGCAAACGGTAGTGCCGGCCGCTGGCCGGACGGAAAAACACCATCCACGCGTGGCGTGGATCTACTGATGCACTTCCGGCAGCCGGCCAGCGGCCGGCTCTACCCTTCTCTATTCGTCGAACGGTCGCTGTCCCAGCGTCTGCGTCACGTGGTCCACGAAACAGGTGATGCGCGCGGCCAGCGCGGTGTTGCGGTAGTACACCGCATTGATCGGCTGCCGCACGTCCTGCGTCTGTTTGCCGAACAGCTGCACCAATCGGCCCTCGCGCCGGTCCTGGCGGGTCAGGAAGTCCGAGAGGCACGCAATGCCCAGCCCCGCCACCGCCATCTGCCGCAGCGTCTCGCCACTGGATGAAGCGATCGCCGGCGCGATCACGAAAGGCCCGCCATCGGCATCGTGCAGCGGCCACTCGTTCAATGAACTGGGCTGGGTAAATCCCAGCAGATCGTGCTTGCGCAGCTGCTCCACGCGTGTCGGCGTGCCATGCCGTCGCAGGTACTCGGGACTGGCGACGACGCGGATGCGGCTGTGGCCGATCGGCCGCGCATGCAGGGTGGAATCGCGCAGCACGCCGATGCGGAACGCCACGTCGGTGCGCTTCTCGATCAGGTCGGTGATGCCCTCGTTGGAATTCAGCTCCAGCTCCACTTGCGGGTAGCGCTCGCGGAAGCCCTCCAGCAACGGCACGATCACATGCAGCATGAACGGCGTGGCGGCGTCCACGCGCAGGCGCCCGACCGGCTGCAGCCGCCGCGCGGCCATCTGTTCCTCGGCCTCGTCCACCGTGGCCAGGATCGTGCGCGCGTACTCCAGGAACGCCGCGCCTTCCTCGGTCAGCTCCAGCCGCCGCGTGGTCCGCCGCAGCAGCGTGGTCTGCAGCTTGTCTTCCAGCCGCGCCAGGGTGCGGCTGGTGGCCGAGATGGTCAGTTCCAGCGCCTCGGCCGCCGCCGTGATCGAACCACTGTCGACCACGGCCACGAAGGCCTTCAGCTCATCCAGGGTGGTTTTCATTTTTTACCTCGGCGCAAAAGCGTTTCCCGTATACACAGCTTAATCAACAAATGTAAAGCGCCCACACTTCGCCCTGTCCCGAGCCCACCGGCTCTCAACGAAGTCCCTGGAGTCCATCATGAGCGTTCCTTCCTTTGGCGTCGGCACCTTCCGCCTGACCGGCCAGACCGTCATCGACTCGGTGCGCAACGCCCTCGAGGTCGGCTACCGTGCGGTCGATACCGCGCAGATCTATGGCAACGAAGCCGAAGTCGGCCAGGCCATCGCCGAATCCGGCGTCCCACGCGACCAGCTGTTCCTGACCACCAAGATCTGGGTGGACAACTACGCCGCCGACAAGCTGATCCCAAGCCTGCGCGACAGCCTGGCCAAGCTGCGCACCGACTATGTCGACCTGCTGCTGATCCACTGGCCGGCGCCGGGCAATGGCGTTGAACTGCGCGAGTACATGACCGCGCTGGCCGACGCCAAGACGCTGGGCCTGACCCGCCAGATCGGTGTGTCCAACTTCAACATCGAGCTGACCCGGCAGGCCATCGAGGTGGTCGGTGCCGGCGAGATCGCCACCAACCAGATCGAACTGAGCCCCTACCTGCAGAACCCGGCACTGACCACCTTCCTGCAGGACCAGGGCATCACCGTGACCTCCTACATGACCCTGGCCTACGGCAAGGTGCTGAAGGATCCGGTGCTGGCCACCATCGCCGGCAAGCACCAGGCCACCGTGGCCCAGGTTGCGCTGGCGTGGGCGCTGCAGCGCGGTTACTCGGTCATCCCGTCCTCGACCAAGCGCGAGAACCTGGCCAGCAACCTGCTCGCCCAGGACCTGCGCCTGGATGCCGATGACATGGCCGCGATCGCCGCGCTTGACCGCAACGGCCGCGAAGTCGATCCGCCCGGCCTGGCCCCGGCCTGGGACTGAGGCGCCAGGCCATGGGCAGTGCGATGACCCGGTTGCAGGCCGGTGGTTTCAGCATCGGCATCGAAGCACCGCTGGACAATGACTGGACGCCGCTGGGCGAACAGGCACGACGCGCCGCGCGACGCCTGCCCGGCGAACCGGACCTGCAGTGCCATGCAGAACTGGCACGCTTGGCCGACCGCCTCGGCTTCCGTGCGCTGTGGGTGCGCGACGTGCCGGTGTACGACCCGGCCTTCGGTGATGCGGCACAGGTGTTCGAGGTATTCAGTTACCTCGGCTATCTGGCTGGCATCACCAAGGACATCCTGCTGGGCACCGGTGCGGTGGTGCTGCCGATCCGCGAGCCGTTGCTGACCCTGAAGTCGGCGCGCAGCGTGCAGCGGCTCAGCGGTGACCGCCTGCTGCTGGGCGTGGCCAGTGGCGACCGCCCGGTGGAGTACCCGCTGTTCGGCCGCGACTTCGACACCCGCGGCAGCCGCTTCCGCGAGCAGATCGCACTGCTGCGCGAAGGCGCCGCTTCGCACCTGCCGCAGGGCCTGGACGTGCTGCCCGCGGACGGCCCGGCCCTGCCGTTGTTCGTGGCAGGCCTGGCCCAGCAGCAGCCGGCGTGGATCGGCCAGCACATGGATGGCTGCCTGGTCTACCCGGGCACGCCACAGGACCATGCGCAACGCGTGGCGGCCTGGCGCGCCGTGGCCGGCAACAAGCCGTATGCCAGCTTCATCCACCTGGACCTGGTGGCCGATGCCGATGCCCCGCTGCAGCGCTGGCGCTTTGGGCTGCGCGGCGGCCGCAACGCCCTGCTGGCCGAGCTGCACGCCATGCAGGCGGCCGGTGTCGACCACATCGGCCTGCAGTTCCGCCGCAACGAACGGCCGTTGGCCGAGACCTTCCATGAAATCGCCGAGTACGTGCTGCCGCACTTCCCGGCCCACGCCGGCGCCGCCGCGACGGCCTGACAGTTACCGGAGCTTTGCCATGAAAATGAAGACCCTGGCCGCGCTTGCGCTGGCCACCCTGCCGCTGTCCTTCCAGGCCACCGCCGAGGACTGGTACCCCTCTGCCTACGGCGCCAACGACGAGATCGGCGCGGCCAACCTGCTGACCGCGGACGTGGTCAAGCACGCGGTATCGCTGGTCAGGACCGGCAAGACCTATCCGCTGGCGGTGCCGGTGGACAAGAACCTGCCCGCGTTCCGCCACCGCAGCTTCCGCCTGTACAACGTGCAGGTCGGCCAGCAGGCAGGCAAGTCGCTGGGCCCCAACAGGTTCACCTTCAACGATGAACTGGTGAACGCCTGGACCGGCGTTGGCACCCAGCTCAACGGCATCGGCCATATCGGCATCGACAACGTCTACTACAACGGCAACAAGGCTGCCGACTTCGTCACCGTGGACGGCGTGCGCAAGCTCGGCGTCGAGAAGGTGCCGCCGATGGTCACCCGCGGCGTCGTGCTGGACATGACTGCGTACTACGGCAAGGCGATCGTGCCCGGCGGCACCGAGTTCACCGTGGCCGACATCCAGGCCGTGCTGAAGAAGCAGGGCCTGAGCCTGCGCAAGGGCGACGTGGTGCTGTTCAACACCGGCTGGCTGGAACTGATCGGCAAGGACGACAAACAGTTCCTGGAAGTGGAACCGGGTATCGGCATGGAGGCCGCGAAGTGGCTGGCCGACCAGGGCATCGTCGCCTTCGGTGGCGACACCTGGGCCTCGGAGGTCTACCCGAACCCGGACGGTGCCGAGGAGTTCCCGATCAACCAGTACATGCTGGCCAAGCGCGGCATCTACAACCTGGAGCTGATCGACAGCCGTGCGCTGGTGCGCGACAAGGCCTGGGAATTCCTGTTCGTGCTCGGCCAGCCGCTGTACGTCGGCTCGACCCAGGTCAACATCAACCCGGTGGCGATCCGATGAACGCCGCCTCCGCCCTGCCATTGTTCGCCGGCCGTCGCTTCCGCGTCCGCTATGACGGCCTGGCTGCCGACAATGTCTACAGCGCCGATGGCCGCCACGTGCAGTACGCCATCATCTCCGGCACCTATGCCGGTGCGCAGGGCGAAGCCGCCTGCGAGTGGCAGCAGATCAGCGAAGGGGTCTATGTCATTTCGTGGCAGGAAGCCGATGGCGCAACGGTCGTGCATGTCGATGACTTCGTGGGCGGGCATTCGCTGGCCTGGTTCACCGCCACCGATGGCAGTTTCCATCGCATGCAGGGGCCGCTGCACGCGCTGTGATGCCGGCCAGCGGCCGGCATCACCTTGTTAGTGGGCCGCACATTACAGATCGGTAATGTGCGGGTCAGGGCAGCGAAAGGCGCTGCCCTCCACCCTGTGGGCCACGTCTTCCACAGGTGTCCCACGCATGGCCCGCTCCCTGCTCCGCTCCACTGTCCTTGCTGTCCTGCTGACCGGCCTCGCGGTTGCGCCGCTGGCGCTGGCCCATCCCAGCCTGGTGCGCTCGACGCCGGCCGCCGACGCCACCGTAGCCCCGGCGACCGAGATCACGCTGCAGTTCAGCGAGAAGGTGATGCCGCGTGCCACCCGCATCGAGCTGAGCATGGACCATGGCCGCATGAAGATGGCCATGCCTACCGTCGCGCAGGACATTTCCGAAGATGGCCACACGCTACGCGCGCGTTTCGCCAAGCCGCTGCCCGCCGGCAGCTACGCACTGCAATGGCGCGCGGTGGGTCAGGACAGTCATCCGATGACCGGCAGCTACCGCTTCACCGTAAAGTAAGGCTGCCGCCATGGCCGAGCTCTCGCCGTATGCGCTGCGGCTGGCGCTGTACCTGGTACTGATGCTGCTGTTCGGGCGGCTGCTGTTCGTCCGCCCCGGGCTGCCACGCGGCATCTCGCTGGCGCTCGCCGTGGTTGCGCTGATCCTGGTCGTCATCGATGCCGTGAACCGGTTGTCGGGCGTGCTCGGCATCCCGGCAGCCGATATCGACCCAGCAACGGCGCACTGGTTCCTCACCGGTACGCCGGTGGGTGAGGCGGGGCTGCTGCGCATCCTGGCGCTGCTGGCAATGCTGCCGCTGCTGGCAGTCAATCGCCCGGTGCAGGGCCTGCGCCGTCTGGCGCTGCTGATACTCACGGCGGTAGCTCTGGCCAGCCTGTCCTGGAACGGGCATGCCGCTGCAGGCGATGGGCTCGGCGGCACCTTGCGGCTCGTGGCCGGCATCGTGCACCTGCTGGCCGCCGGTGCCTGGGTCGGCGCGATCGCCGCCATCCTGCAGCTGGCGCTGCGTCCACAGGGCCTGCGCCTGCTCGAACGTACCCGCGAACTGTGGCAGGCCGCGCACAGCTTCGCCGTGCCGGGCACGATCATCGTCGCCCTGCTGGCGATGACCGGCACCTACACCTATGTCGATCTCGGCGGTTCCATACAGACCCTGACCGGCGCCGCGCATGGGCGTTGGCTGCTGCTCAAGCTGGCGCTGGTGGGCGGCATGCTGGGGCTTGCCGCGCTGCATCGCTGGCGGCTGGTACCAGCGCTGGCCAGCTCCATCCGCGGCGGCTGGCAACCCAGGCCGCTGCGCTCACTTCGCCACAGCCTGGCCTGTGAATCGGTGCTGGCGGTATTGGTGCTGGCCTGCGTCGCGGTGCTCGGAATGCTGGACCCATTGGCATGACTCATCCGTTCCAGCACGGGCCCAAGCTGCGATGATGGGCACACCATGAAACTGCTGATCGTCGAAGACGAACCCAAGACCGGCAACTACCTGCGCCAGGGCCTGATCGAGGCCGGCTACGTGGTCGATCTCGCCTGCAATGGCGTCGACGGGCTGCACCTGGCCGGCAGCGGCGAGTACCAGCTGGTCATCCTCGACGTGATGCTGCCCGGCCTGGATGGCTGGAACGTGCTGTCGCGGCTGCGCGAGGCCGGATGGCAGGTGCCGGTGCTGTTCCTCACCGCGCGCAGCAGCATCGCCGACCGGGTTCAGGGCCTGGAGCTGGGCGCGGATGACTACCTGGCCAAACCATTCGCCTTCGCAGAGCTGCTGGCGCGCGTGCGCACCCTGCTGCGTCGTGGCCAGGCGCTGCCGCAGGCCGAGCGCATCGTCATCGCCGACCTGGTGGTGGATACCCTGCGCCGCCGGGTCGAACGCGGCGGCCAGCGCATCGCCCTCAGCCAGAAGGAATACACCCTGCTGGAACTGCTGGCGCGCCGACGCAGTGAAGTGCTGCCGCGCTCGTTGATCGCCTCGCAGGTATGGGACATGAACTTCGACAGCGACACCAACGTGATCGACGTGGCGATCCGCCGCCTGCGCGCGAAGATCGACGATGACTTCGACGCCAAGCTGATCGTCACCGTGCGCGGCATGGGCTACGTGCTCGAGGCACCGGACGACGGCACTGTGAACAACGGATGAGCCTGCGCCGTTCCATTGCGGTACGCCTCACGCTGCTGTTCGCCATCGTGGCTACGCTGGTGCTGGCCGCATTGGGCGTGGCGATCTATGTCAGCGCCCGCCACGACCTGGTGGCCCAGGACTTCAGCGAACTGGAGTACAAGGTTGCGTTGATCCGTGACCTGGCCGGCAACGGACCTGCGTCCGCACGCGGGCAGCGCTTGGCGGAGGCACTGGGCCACCATCCGGATATCGCCTTCCACATTGTTGATGGGAGCGGCGCAGTGCTCTTCTCGACCGCACCGGCACTACTGCGCGAGCATGCACGCAGCCAGCCGATCGACGCCGCGCCACTGCGGCACGACTGGATCCTCGCCGATGGTCGCTGCATGCATGCCCTGCACCTGCGCCAGACCCTGGCCGACGGCAGCGAGCTGGTCACCCTGCTGGCCATCGATGACGACCGCCACGCCGATTTCCTGCAGCGCTTCCGCCATCTGCTGGCGATCGCCATCATCGGCGCCGCCGTGGCCAGCAGCCTGCTCGGCGGCTACGTGGTGCGGCGCACGCTGCGGCCGCTGCGCACGCTGGCCGATGAGGCCCGGCAGATCACCGCCGGCCGGCTGCAGCGCCGACTGAGTGCACGCAGCGCACCGGCCGAACTGGAGCAGCTGGCGCAGACGCTCAACGGCATGCTGGCGCGCCTGCAGCAGGACTTCGCGCGGCTGACCGAGTTCTCCGGTGATCTCGCCCATGAACTGCGCACACCGATCACCAACATGCTGACCCAGGTGCAGGTGGTGCTGGCGCACCCGCGCAGCAACGAGGCCTACCGCGAGACGCTGGCGTCCTGCGCCGAGGAACTGCAGCAGCTGGCGCAGACCGTGGGTGACCTGCTGTACCTGGCGCAGGCCGAAGCGCCGGGTGCACTGCCCTCGCGCGAGCCAGTGGCGCTGGATGCGGTGGTGGATTCGCTGCTGGAGTTCTACGAGCTTCTGGCCGAGGACCGACAGTTGACCCTGCGCCGCGATGGTGTGGCGAGCGTGGAAGGCAACCGCTTGATGCTGCACCGGGCGATTGCCAACCTGCTGTCCAACGCGTTGAAGTACGCAGCCGTGGGCAGCGAAGTGCGGGTGCGGCTGGTCGAGGCCGATGGCGTGTGCAGGGTCAGCGTGCACAACCTTGGCACGCCGATCGCCAGCGAGGCGCTGCCGCGCCTGTTCGATCGTTTCTACCGCGGCGAGCGTGGCCGCCAAGAAGGTGCCGGACTGGGCCTGGCGATCACACGCGCGATCGCACAGGCGCACGGCGGCAGCGTGAGTGTTGTCTCGGATGACACCGGCACCCTGTTCGAGCTGGTGCTGCCGAGCACCTCAGCCCGGTAGTCCCGGCCGCTGGCCGGCAACCCTGGTCTGCTCAAACACCCCGGTCACCCAATCGATGAACACCCGCAAGCGCGGTGACGGCGTGCGGTTGCGTGGGTAGACCAGGCTCAGCGGACTCGGCGTCGGTGGCGTCTCGGGCAACAGCCCCGCCAACTGTCCGCGCGCGATGTACGGGTCCATCCGGTAGCGCGGCGCCTGGATGATGCCCAGGCCCGCCAGCGCGGCACCAAGGAACGCGTCAGCACCGGACACTCGCACCCGTGCCGGCAGCGGCACGTAGCGCACCTGCCCGCCCTGCTGGAACTCCAGAGGAATCAGCTGGCCGGTGGCGCTGGAGCGGTAGCCGACCATCTGGTGGCCGTCCTGCAGCGATTCGATGGTATCGGGCAGGCCGTGCGCCTGCACATAGCCCGGCGAGGCCACCGTGACCTCGCGCAGCATGGTCAACCGTCGCGCCGCCAGATCGCTGTCGGCCAGCGTCCCCACCCGCAACGCCGCATCCACGCCTTCACGCAGCAGGTCGACATAGCGGTCACCCTCGCTGACGTCCAGTTCGATCTCCCGGTAGCGCTGCAGGAATTCCGGCAGGTGCGGAAACAGCAGGTGCCGGCCCAGCGTGCCATGCACTTCGATACGCAACGGGCCGCGCGGCGGCGCGTCACGGAACGCAGCCTCGGCATCATCCATGTCGGCGATCAGGCGCAGGCAACGGCCATAGAAAGCCTCGCCTTCCAGCGTCGGCACTACCAGCCGCGTGGTCCGGTGCAGCAGGCGCACGCCCAGCCGCTGTTCGAGCGCCTTGATCGCATCGGTCACCGTGGCCCGCGGCAGGTCCAGGTCCTCGGAGGCCCGGGTGAAGCTGCGGCGCTCGACGATACGGACGAAGGCGCGCATGGCCGTGAAGCGGTCCATTGTTCGGCTACCCGGATGATGTTGGCGGATTATGCATGATTATCCGGGCGGGAGAGATGACGAAGATGGCCCTGCGCCATTCCGGCGCGCTCCGCTGGAACCGACCATGACCCTCTCCCCCGCCCGCACTGTCGCCCTGGTCACCGGCGGCTCCCGTGGCATCGGCGCCGCCATCTCCCGCCGGCTCGCCGACGATGGCCACGCGGTCGCGATCAACTATGCGGGCCGCCGGGACGACGCCGAAGCCTTGGCGGCCGAACTCAACGCAGCCGGCGCGCAGGCGATCGCGCTGCAGGCCGATGTCGCCGATCCGCTGGCGGTGCGGCAGCTTTTCGATGCCATCGAGGCGCGTTTCGGCGGCATCGACGTGGTGGTCAACAGCGCCGGCGTGCTGCAGCTGGCGCCGCTGGCCGACACCGACGACGCCCTGTTCGAGCGGGTGATCGGCATCAACCTCAAGGGTGCCTTCAACGTGCTGCGCGAAAGCGCGCGACGGGTGCGCGACGGTGGCCGGCTGATCACCCTGTCCACCAGCGTGGTCGGCATCAAGCTGGAGAACTACAGCGTGTACGCGGCCAGCAAGGCAGCGGTGGAGACGATGGGCGCGATCCTCAGCAAGGAGCTGCGCGGGCGCAACATCACCGTGAACGCAGTGGCCCCAGGCCCGACCGCTACCGACCTGTTCCTGGACGGCAAGTCACCGGAACTGATCGAGCGGTTGGCGAAGATGAACCCCCTGCAGCGGTTGGGTACGCCGGAGGACATCGCCGGTGCGGTGGGGTTCCTGGCCGGTGCCGATGGCGGGTGGGTCAACGGCCAGGTCCTGCGCGCCAACGGTGGGATGGCATGAGATTCGGCGGTACTCAGGCCGGATTCGGCCCGCCAAAAGATTGACAGCTTTCTGCCGCGCAGTGCCCACGATACGATGTTTCCATAGACCAGAGCCAAAGGAAGGTAGACGTGTCGTATCAGGATTGCGAGCAGCGATTGGAGAAACTTATTCGTGATGACCGCATACAGGTTATCGCTCTGTCAGGAGCCTGGGGCACAGGCAAGACTCACCTTTGGAATCGTATTCGTGAAACATCCGACACCGCCATCGTGATGCGAGCTGTCTCCGTCTCGCTCTTTGGCGTAGGCAACGTTCGAGAGCTCGGCCTTCGCATAGCTCAGAAAATATTGACGGGCTCAGATTCGGAGGAGCTCAGGCAGCAAGTGGCTACGAGCTGGCGCTGGATGAAGGATGCTCTGAAGAGTGTACATCCAGGTTTTGAAGTCCTGGATGAGCTCACCAATCTAGCCGTACCCAAGCTCCTTGAGGGCCGCCTGCTAGTAATCGACGATCTTGAACGGAAGCACGCAGACCTCCAAGCGGACGAGCTGCTCGGGTTCGTCGACAACTGCGCCCGCGCCCTGAAATGCAAAGTTATCCTGATCCTCAACGCAGAGCGATTTGCCGATGACCCGGTCTGGCAAGCTTTCCGGGAAAAGGTAATCGACGAGGAAGTGTCCCTATCAATCACACCAGCTGAGGCATTTGAAACTGCAGAAATTGCCTCTGCGAAGAGGGAAGAGAATCTCAAGAACACAGCGCGGGCAAAGGGTTCAACCAAGAGGCCCGTGGCAAACACGCGCCATCCTCTGCTTCCGCCTGACCGTAAAGTTCTCGGTGACACTCTTACGCGCTGTGGAATCGTAAACATCCGCGTCATCCAGAAGCTGACTCGCCACGTCGAGGATCTCGTCGAGGAACTGGACGTCAGGGCAACCCCACTGCGATGCCGCCTTGTCACAGCGATCACTCTACTCGGTGCAATCGATCTCCTCGCCCTGCCTCAGGGCCCCACTACGGCGTACGTACTCGCCCATGGTCGCCCCGCAACAGATCCTACATCGAAGGCGTCGTTCGAAAATCTCGCATGGAGCAAGCTGCTTGACGATCTCGGAATTCATGCCTCGACTGAACTGGAGGAGGAAGTTGCCGCCTACATCGCCAGCAGGACCAGGAACACCGATTTGCTTGCAGGTGCCATTCAGAGGTACACATCACAGGCGCTTCGACTCGAGACGATTGAGAACGCTGCTCGGTTCCTAAGGGAACATACGTGGGAAGTGAACACTCCTGATCACGAGTTCATCGGGAAGCTGCAGGCACTATTACCCAACGTCCAGCATCTGGATGCTGAGACGATCGACGAAGTACTGAGTCGTGCAAGGACTCTGAATGGCATAGGCGACCTCGCCAGCAGAATGGCATCCGCATGGATCGGTCAGTTTGAGAGTAAATACAGAGACGACAAGGAGCCATTCGTGATGCAATGGCCAAGAGGCGCCTTGAAGAACGAAGAAATCTCCAAGGCTGTTTCAGAGTATCAGGACTGGAAGAACTATTCGCGCACATTCAGTAGTCTCAGCAGCTCAATCGTGCACAGGACTCCACTGGAAAAGAGTGATCACTACCTGATGAGCAACCTGACCACAGAACAGGTTCGGAGCGACCTTCGGCGAGCACAGGGCACGGAGCTACAGAACATACTGGCCGCGGGACTCATCCTCACAGGAGAGCCTGACCCTTCCCTGGGTTATGCGCAGTCCTATGCGGCGGACAAGTTCACTGAGGCTTGCTTCGATGTCATCGATGCCGACCCACACAGCCGCCGTGCAGAAGTCCTTCGCACTCATCTCATTGCTGCCGGGTTTCCAGAGGCCTCGGTGGCGGATACCGGAGACCTACTAGACAGCTCATGCTCCACAGAAGGCGAGACACTGGAACTCACGCCCTGAAGCATCTTCAGTTCTCAACCCGCGACGCCTGTTGGATATCTGAAAAAGGGCAGTGCCTTGCTCTGCCCTGGATCAGCTTGGTGAGCTACAAAAAACAGAGTAGGCGCAGTTTCCGCTCACCTGCCCCAATCATACGACCTCAGCCTTTAGACTGAACCGCAAACTGCGATGATGGCACCTGCCATTGCTTTGTACGCCGGCGATGCACCCAATAATAAAGCGTCGGCAACACCAGCAGGGTCAGCAGCATCGCCGACAGCAGGCCGCCAATCACCACCACCGCCAGCGGTTTCTGGGTCTCGGCACCAATCGCATGCGAGGTCGCCATCGGCAGCAGGCCGAACATCGCCAACAGTGCGGTCATCAGTACGGTGCGCAGGCGCTGCAGCGAGCCCTGCACGACCGACTGCAGCAGGTCCATGCCCTGCTCGCGCAGCTGCGCGAAGCGACTGAGCATCACTACCCCGTTCAGTACCGCCTGCCCGAACAATGCAATGAAGCCGATCGCCGCCGACACCGACAGTGGAATGCCGGTCAACCACAGGGCGAGGATGCCGCCGATCATCGCCAGTGGCACGTTGGCCAGGATCAGCGCGGCGCTGCTGACGTCCTTGAAGGCATCGAACAGCAGTACGAAGATGATCAGCACCGACAGCGGGATCACCCAGCCCAGACGCTTCATCGCACGTTGCTGGTTCTCGAACTCGCCGGACCACTCCAGCCGGTAGCCTTCCGGCAGCTGCACGCTGGCCTCCACGCGCTTGCGCATGTCGGCCACCACGCTGCCCATGTCACGCCCGGCGATGAAGATGCTCACCGCCTTTACCCGCTGTGCGTTCTCGCGCGAGATGTTGATCGCGCCGCTGGCCATGCGGAAGTCGGCCACGTCGGCCAGCGTCACGGTGTGGCCATCGCCGATGCCCACCGGCACCGTGCGCAGCCGCTGCAGGTCGCGGTCGGCGTCGTCCAGGCGCAGCGTGATCGGGAACCTGCGGTCGCCCTCCCACAGTTCACCGACCTGGCGCCCGCCCAGTGCGGTCTCGATCACCTCGTCGATGTCGCGCACATTGAGGCCATAGCGCGCGGCACGGTCGCGGTCGATCTCGATCTGCAGCTGCGGCAACGACCCGTCACGGTCAATGAAGGCGCTCTCCACGCCCTCCACACCACGCACCTGACCCAGGATCGCCTGCGCCTGCTGATTCAGCACGTCCAGGTCCGAGCCGCTGACCTTGATCACCACCTGGCCTTTGATCTGCGAGATGCTCTCCAGGATATTGTCGCGCACCGGCTGCGAGATCGAGAACTCAGGCCCCGGGATGCGCTGCTCCAGCGTGCGCTGCAGGTCGCTCACCAGTTGCCGCTTGTCCACGCCCTTCGGCCACTCCTTCTCCGGCCTCAACGCCACCAGCGCCTCGATCTGGTTGGCGCCCTTGGCGTCGGAGCCGTCTTCCGGGCGGCCAAGCTTGGCCACCACCGTCGACACCTGCGGGAAGGTGCCGACCAGCTCACGGATGCGCCGCGACTGCTGCTGCGCTTCGACCAGGCTGGTGCTCGGGTCGAGCGTGGCGGTCAGCCAGATCGAGCCTTCGTCCAGCTCGGGCAGGAACTCCGAACCCAACCGGGTGCCTAGTGCGAGCGTGCCGACCAGCAGCGCAACCGCGGTCAGTACCACCGCACGCGGGCGGGCCAATGCACGCTCCAGGATCGGCCGATACCAGCCGGTCAGGCGGTCCATCAGCGGATTGCCATCGCGCATGCGGTCCCGTCGCAGCCACCAGTAGCAGAACAGCGGCACCACGGTCAGCGCCAGGATCAACGCACCGATCAGGGCCGAGGTCACCGAGTACGCCATCGGTGCGAACATGCGGCCTTCCTGGCGCTGCAGGGTGAAGATCGGGATGTGCGCGGCGATGATGATCAGCATCGAGAAGAACGTCGGCCGGCCCACTTCCGAAGCGGCCGACAGAATGGTCGACAACCGCGTCTTCCGATCAGCCGCAGGTGGCAGCTTCGACAATCGCGAGACGATGTGCTCGGTGACGATCACCGCGCCATCGATGATGATGCCGAAGTCCATCGCACCCAGCGACAGCAGGTTCGCTGGCACGCCCCACAGATGCAGGCCGAGGAAGGTCGACAGCAGCGCCAGCGGCATCATCGCCGCCACGATCAGTGCGGCGCGGGCGTTGTACAGGAACAGCCACAGCACCAGGAACACCAGCACCGCGCCTTCCAGCAGGTTGCGGAAGACCGTCTTCAGCGTGGTCGTGACCAGCCACGAGCGGTCGTAGAACGGCTCGATGCTGACCCCGGCCGGCAACTGGTTGGCCTCGATCTCGGCGATGCGCGCATGCAGGGCGTCGAGCACGTCGGACGGGTTCTCGCCCTTGCGCATCAGCACCATGCCGAACACCGCATCGTCGTTGTCGTCCTGACCGACCAGGCCCTGGCGCGGCAGGCCGGTGTCGGCGATGCCGGCCAGGTCGCGCACGAGGATAGGCGTGCCCCCGCGCTGCGCCACCACCACGTTGCCGATGTCCGCCGGCGAACGCATCAGGCCCACGCCACGGATCAAGAACTGCTGCTGCCCACGCTCCACGTAGCCGCCGCCGGCATTCGAGCTGCCCCTCTCCAGCGCCTCGGCGAACTCACCGAGGCTGATGCCTCGGTCCCGCAGCTTGTCCAGGTCCGGCTTGACCTGGAAGGTACGCGCGAAGCCGCCGAAGCTGATCACATCGGCCACGCCCGGCACGGTGCGCAGGCTGCGCTCCATCGTCCATTCCTGCACGGTGCGCAGCTGGGTTGGCGTCATGTGCGGGCCTTTCAGCACATAACGGTAGATCTCACCTACCGCCGAGCTCATCGCCTCCAGTTCCGGGGTCACCCCTTCCGGCAGCTCCACGCCCTGCAGGCGCTCCAGCACCTGCTGGCGCGCGAAGTAGTCATCGGCCTTGTCGTCGAAGGTCAGGATGATCATCGACAGGCCGAACTGCGTATGCGAGAACACCCGCACCGAATGCGGGATGCCGGACAGCGCCACTTCCAGTGGCATCGTCACCTCGCGCTCGACCTCTTCGGCGGCACGGCCCGGGTGCAGCGACACCACTGTTACCTGGGTGTCGGATACATCCGGAAAGGCTTCCACCGGCAGTACACGGAACGCGGCAATGCCAGCACCCATGAACAGCAGCAGTGCCAGCATCACCATCAATGGCTGGCGCAGGCAGTAGGCAATCAGGCGATCGATCATGGAGCGGCGTGCCCCGTGCCGGTGCTGGCGGCGGCCGGTGCGCTGTCCGCCAGCTGCTGCAGCAGCAGGCCGCCTTCTACCACCACCCTGGCGCCTGCGGCCAGGCCCTCACGCGCCCACAGCCGGCCATCGCCCAGCTCCTCGGCATGTACCGCGTGACGCACGAAGCGGCCCTTGCCCTCCTCCACGAACACCACCTGCTTGCCGTCGATCAACAACACAGCCGCATCGGGCAGCGAGACACCGCCCTCGGCCGGCAACGCCACTTGGGCGCGCACGTACTGCCCCGCCTTGAAACCGCGTGCGCGGTTGTCCAGCTCGGCGCGCGCCTGCACCACGCGGCGTTCGCTGTCGACGAAGTCATCCACGTGCTGCAGGGTCGCCTGCAGCGGCTGTCCATCGGCCCCGGGCACGCTCACCTGCATGCCCGCCTTCAAGCGTCCGGCCAGACTCTCGGGAACATCCAGCAGCAGCCACAAGCGGTCAGGATCGCCAATCACCGCCAACGGTTGTTCGCTGTCGGGGCTGACCGCCACGCCCGGGCTCATCCGCCGCTCCACCAGCACGCCATCGATCGGCGCGCGCAACGGCAGGCGCTGGTCGACGTGCTGGCCATTGCCATAGGCCTTGGCGAAGGCGGTCGCACGCGCGTGATCGGCCTGGCTGCCGGCGAAATTGGCCTCGGCCTCGTCCAGTTCGCGCCCCGACGCCACACCTGCCGCATGCAACTCGCGGGTGCGCTCCAGCTCCTTGCGCGCCTGCTGCAGCTGGGCACGGCCGCGCACGCCCTCCGCCTGGGCCTGGCCGAATTCGGGCGACGTGATCCAGGCGATCACCTGGCCCGCCTTCACTTTCTGCCCCGGCTGTGCCTCGATGCGCGCCACCTGCCCCGCCAACGGCGTACGCAGCGCGCTGGAGCGCGTCTCGTCCCAGACCACCCGGCCCGGCAGCTGCAGGCTGGCGCTGGCGCCGGCGGTGACCGCCTCGCTGCGTAGCACGTCCAGCTGGCGGCTACCGGCAGGAAACTGGATCTGGCCAGCACTGACCTTCGGCGCGTCCTCGGTATACGACGCCGGCTCGCGGCCGCAGCCGCCCAGCAGGGCCAGCGCCAGCAAGGCCGGCAGCACGGCCCGTCGCGCCTGCGGTCGATAAGCGACGGTGGACTTCATCGGGACTCTCCTTCAGCAACGGATGTGGCCGCTTCCCAGCGCGCCAGGGCAATGGCATGGTCGGCACGCGCTTCAATCAACGCGGCCTCGAACTCGCGCCAGCTGCGGCGCGCATCCAGCAGATCGGTCAGGCTGGCGGCGCCGCGGCGGTAGGCCAGCTCGATGCCCTGCACCGCCCTGCGTGCGGCGTCGGACTGCAGTCCTTCGTAGTCGCTCCGGCGCTGCGCGGCGGACTGCGCGCTGGCCTGCAACTGGTCCAGTTCGGCACGCGCTTCGCGCTGCAGCACCTGCAGCTCCAGCGCGGCACTGTCACGGTCGGCCTCGGCACGCTGGATCGCGCCGCGTGCACGTGACGGGCCGCCGAGCGGTATGGTCAATGACACACCCCACGTGACGCCGCTGATGTCAGCCGGCTCGCGCTCGGCCTCCACGCCCAACTGGATGTCGCGGTGGCGCTCACTGCGCGCCAGTGCCACACCGGCGTCGGCCGCGGCCAGGCGCGAACGTGCCGCGCGCAGATCGGCACGCTGCTGCGGATCGAACGCACGCACGCTGGCCACGCTGCTTGCCTCCGGCCAAGGATCATCGGCGCTGAGGTCATGGCTGTCGTCGCGGCCGAGCAGCAGCCCCAACGCATGCCGCGCATCGCGCAGATCCAGCGACGCCTCGCGCGCCGCGTCGGCCACCGCCAGGTCGTCCACTGCCAGCCGCGCGCGGTCGACCGGCGCCATCGCCCCGGTGGCAACCTGCTTGTCCGCCGCCGCCATCTGCTCGGCCGAACTCTGGCGGTTGGCATCGGCAATCTGCGCCCGCTCCTGTGCGCCCTTCAGAGCGAAATAGGTTTCATGCAGCGCCACCTGCTGGCGGCGCCGCGCATCGAGCATCTCCAGCCCGGCCACTTCCAGCAGCGCATCGGCCTGGCGGATACGCAACGCACGCTTGCCACCGCGCTCCCAGGTCCAGCCCAGGCCCACGGTGCTGTCCACCCGCTTGTCCTGCCAGCGTCCGGAGCCGATGCCATGCTTGGGGCTGATCTTGCTGGTGCCGATCGACAACTCGGTGGCCGGGCGCAACGCCGCCGTCTGCACATCGCCCTGCACGCCGCGCAGCTCCAGTGCCGCCGCACGCAGGTCCGGGTTGTGTGCTTCCATGGCGCGCTGCGCTTCCTGCAGGGACAGCGCCGAAGCGGTGGGCGCGCACAGAAGAGTGGCCAGCACGGCCGCAAAACGAGGGGAGAAATTCATGCACGTCACGGTAAGGTGATGCACTTGCGCCAAACTTGCCCCAACCTTGCACGAAGCTTGCAATGCGAATCCTGCTGATCGAAGACGACGCCGCGCTGGCGGATGGGCTGATCCGCGCCCTGCAGGGCGCCGGCCATCTGTGCGACCACCTCTCGCGTGGGCTGCACGCGCCGGCGGCACTGGCCAGCGCACCGTATGACGTGATGGTGCTGGACCTTTCATTGCCTGACGTCGATGGCCTGGACCTGCTCTCACGCCTGCGCAACGACGGCGTCACCCTGCCGGTGCTGATCCTGACCGCACGCGATGGTGTGGAGGACCGCATCCTCGGCCTCGACCGCGGTGGCGACGACTACCTGGCCAAGCCCTTCGCCCTGGGAGAACTGGAAGCGCGCCTGCGTGCGCTGTCGCGCCGCCGCAGCGATGCACCGGCGCAGAAGCGGCTGGGCCGGTTGTGCTTCGACAGCGTCCGCAATGAAGTGCAGGTGGACGGCCAGCGCATCGAACTGACCGCGCGCGAGCTGTCGCTGGTCGATGCACTGATGCAGCATCCCGGCCGCACCGTCACCAAGCAGCGCCTGTTCGATGCGCTGTACAGCTGGGACCACGAAGCCAACCTGTCGGTGATCGAGGTGCACGTCAGCCGCCTGCGCCGCAAGCTGGAACAGGCCCACGCCGGCGTCGGCATCCGTATGCTGCGTGGCCTCGGCTATCGCATGGAAGCCGGTGGTGACTGAGCGCGTGCACAGCCTGCGTAGCCTGCTGCTGCGGCGCCTGTGGCTGCCGTTGCTGGTGCTGCTGCTGTGCAGCGCGGTTGGCTCGTTCGCGCTGGCCCGCTTCTACGCCGGCCAGGTCTACGACCGCTGGCTGCTGGATTCGGCGATGTCGTTGTCCGAGCTGGTGGCGGTGCAGGACGGCCGCGCGTCCATCGAGATCACCCCGGCGGTGTCGCGCATGTTCACCTGGGACACCGCCGACGAAGTGCATGGCGAGGTGGTCGACGCCGCGGGTGGGCGCCTGTATGGCGACCTGCCCGAGGCATTGCCGCGCCCGTCGATGTCCGCCGGCAGCGACGACCCGGTCTACTATGATGCGCGGCTGCGTGGGCAGGCCGTGCGCATGGTCGAAGTGGTGGTCAGCGCCGGGCCGGGTCATGACATCCGGCTGCGCGTGGCCGAGACACTGCGCAAGCGGCACCGGCTGGAGCGCAAGCTGCTGCTGACCAGCGTTCCGTTCCAGGCTGCGATCCTGGCACTGGCGGCATGGCTGGCCTGGTCCGGTACAGGCGCTGCCGCACGCCATGCCAACCTGGTTGCGCGGAAGCTGGCCAGCCCGCGGCCGGATCCATTGGCGCCGCTGGATCCGGCGCAGGAAGCTCCGCGCGAACTGTGGCCGGCGGTGGAGGCCTACAACGCGCTGCTGCAGCGCCTGGACGCGATGCAGGATGCACAGCGGCGCTTCGTCAGCAATGCCGCGCACCAGCTGCGCACGCCGCTGGCAGCGATGCAGGTGGAGCTTGAGAGTTCATTGCGCCAGCACGATCCGCAGGCCCAGCAACTGGCGCTGTCCGGCACGCTGGCCGGGCTGGCGCGGCTGCAGCACCTGGTCAACCAGCTGCTGATGCTCAGCCGTTCCGAGGACCCCCAAGGCAGCGCGCTGCCGCTGCAGCCGGTGGATCTGGCCGTGCTGGCACGTGGCGTGGTGGAGCGCTACGCCGACCGTGCGTTGGCGGCGGGCGTGGACCTGGGTTACGACGGGCCCGACGACGGCGTGCAGGTACAGGGCGATCCACCGCTGCTGCGCGAGGCACTGGGCAACCTGCTGGACAACGCGCTGCGCTACGGCGCCATGCCCGGTGTGATCACCCTTGGCGTTCGGCAGGAGATCGACGGCGTGCAGGTATGGGTGGACGATGACGGCGTCGGCATCGCCGAAGCCGAACGCGCGCGCGTCACGGAACGCTTCTACCGGGCCAGCAGCGAGGGGGATGGTTGCGGGCTTGGCCTGGCGATCGTGGCCGAGATCGCGCAGCGGCATGGTGCGATGTTGAAGATCGAAACGGCGCCGCTCGGTGGCGCGCGGGTGGGGGTGCGGTTCCGTTTCCGTTGACGTCCTGGACCGGACGATTCCGGTAGACGCCCACCTTGGTGGGCGCCCTTGACCTCCCGCGTGCCAACCGAGGTTGGCACCTACCAAGTGCGGGGCAATGACGGCGGCAATGCGGCGCCGCCCATCGTCATCGGCTCATCGAATACGGCGCCTGCGCGCCCTGCCCCGGCCACGCCCTGTTTGGCTCGGCCTGCATGCTGAAACGCAGTTCGCCACCGGCAAGAATCTCGTCGTGGCGCAGGAAGGTGCGCTGCAGTGGCTTGCCGTTGAGGCTCACGTTGCCAACATACGTGTGCTTGTCATCCAGCCCATCAGCCACGATGGTGAACGTCTTGCCGTTCGGAAGACGCATCGCGGTCTTCGGCAGGAACGGACGGCCAAGAATGTACTCGCCCGAGCCCGGCGCGACCGGATAGAACCCCAACGCAGTGAACACATACCACGCCGACATCTGGCCGACGTCATCGTTGCCGGCCAGGCCATCGGGACGGTCGGCATACTGGGTATCCATGATCTGCTTCAGCCGCGCCTGGGTGCGCCACGGCTGGCCGGCGTACGAATACAGGTAGGCCACGTGGTGGCTGGGCTCGTTGCCATGCGCGTACCAGCCGATCAGACCGGTGATGTCTTCCATGTGCTCGAAGATCGATGGATCCACCTTGGCGTTGAACACCTCGTCCAGGCGCGCGAGCAGCTTGTCGCTGCCACCGTGCGCTGCTGCCAGTCCGGCAACATCCTGCGGCACGTACCACGAATACTGCCAGGCGTTGCCTTCGGTGTAGTCGGTGCCATAGCCGCTGGCGCTGGGGTCGAACGGAGTGCGGAAGCTGCCATCGCGCTTACGCGCACGCATGAAGCCGGTGCCCTTGTCGAAGGCATTGCGCCAGTTGCCGGCACGCTTGTCGAAGGTCGCCGCCACATCGGTCTTGCCCATCGCCTGCGCCATGCGCGCGATGGTCCAGTCATCGAAGGCGTACTCCAGCGTCTTGCTGGCCGCCTCGCCTTCCTCGTCGATCGGCACATAGCCCAGCTCGCGGTATTGCGCGATGCCGTCATAGGGGCCGTAGTTGGCAGTCTCGATCATCGCCTTCAGTGCCTTGTCGGCGTCGAAGCCACGAATGCCCTTCACGTAGGCATCGGCAATCACCGGCACCGCGTGGTACCCGATCATGCACCAGTCTTCCAGGCCATGGAACGACCACACCGGCAGCATGCCGTAGGGGCTGTGCTCGTGGTGGGCCAGCATCGAATTGACGAAGTCGCTGTTGCGCTTCTCCGGCTGCACCAGCGTCAGCAACGGGTGCAGCGCACGGTAGGTGTCCCACAGCGAGAACGTGGAATAGTTCGTGTAGCCCTCGGCCTTGTGCACGGCATTGTCCGGCCCGCGGTACTGTCCATCCGCATCCATGAACAGCGTCGGCCCCAGCAGGGTGTGGTACAGCGCGGTATAGGCACTGCGGCGGGCGTGCTCGGGCGCATCGATATCGAGCACCGACAGCGCCTGCGTCCATTCCTGTTTCGCCTGCGCACGCACGCGGTCGAAATCAAAGTCGGCCACTTCCGCGTCGAGGTTGGCAATGGCGCCGGCTTCGCTGACCGGCGAGATCGCGACCTTGACCACCAGTGGTGCATCCAGCTTGCCGAATGCGAAGGTACCGACCAGCTGGCGGCCCTCGACCTGTGCGCGCTGCGCCGGGTCCTTTTCGCCCGGCGGCGGGAAACCTTTGTAGACGATGTCCTGCTCGGTGTTGTGCAGCTCATGTCCGGCCAGCGGCCGCGAGAAACGCATCGCGAAGTACAGCTGGCGACCCGGCGCCCAGCCGCGCGTCTCGCGGAAGCCGGTCACCGTGCCATCGGCGCGCACCCGCACCCGCGACCACAGCACCTTGCCCGGGTAGTCGTACATGCTGGTACGCATGTCCAGCAGCACCTTGGCGTCGGCGCCCTTGGGGAAGGCATAGCGATGCACGCCCACGCGGGTACTGGTGGTCAGCTCGGCCCGCACCTTGTAGTCGTCCAGGGTGACCGCGTAGTAGCCCGGCTCGGCCTTCTCGTCAGCGTGGCGGAACCGTGAGGCGTAACCGCTGCCCGGCTTCTCAGGATCGCCACGCTCCAGGCCGGGACTGCCGGTGAACGGCATCAGCAGGATGTCGCCCAGATCGGAATGGCCAGTGCCGGAAAAATGCGTGTGCGAGAAGCCGACGATGCTGCTGTCGTCGTAGCGGTAGCCGGCTGCCCAGCCATAGGCCTTTTCGCGTGGCTGGATGCGTGTGTCCGGGCTAAGCTGGACCATGCCGAACGGCACCGTGGCACCCGGGTAAGTGTGGCCTTCACCACCCGTACCAATGAACGGGTCGACCGAGGCATAGGCCTTGTCGGCGGCGGTTCTGGCAGGCGCGGCCGACGCCAGGCCGGAAGCGAACATCGCCGTGGCGGCGACAGCGATCAGGAGACGACGGTCCAGCGTGGGCATCGGCATTTGGATCGATTCAGGTGATAGCGGGATCCTAGCACCGGGCCTGTCACGCCGCATGCTGCAGTGCGACTGCCCGGTGTCCCGCACCGGGTTTACTCTTCAACCGGGAAGTGCGCTCTGCAACGACATGAGATCCGCGCTGTCCAACGGCCTTACCACCCGCGCGATCTCCTCTCCATCGCGCAGCAGCACCACCGTCGGCCACAGCTTCACCTTGAACGCTCGCCCCAATGGCCTTCCCTTGCCATCCTCGATCTTCCAATGCGGCAGATCGTTCGCTTCGACAAAGGCCTGCAACGCGGGCTGCGCGGCCTGGCAATGACCACACCAGGGCGCACCGAACTCCAGCACCTGCCAGCCAGGCTGCGCCGCCACCTCCGCAGAGGTGGGCCCGTTCGCAAGGTGATCACGCATGAACGGCATGAGCGCTACGCCGCCAGTGCCTTCTGGATGTCTTCCAGCGGCGCGTTGGTCAGATCCTTGGCAATATCCCCGAGCAATCGCGCTTGGACCTCTTTATGCAGCAGCGGACGAATGCGACCCAGCGTGGTCGGGTCGGCGATCAATACCAGGTGCGCATAGCGGTTCTTCAAGGCATCTTCGTTGAGCTGTTCGGCCACCTGCTTGGCGAACGTGGCCTCATTGAGCTGCGAGACCGACATGTCCTTCGGCACGGCACCCGCAGGCCCCTGCCCGGATACACCCTGCTCGCTGATGTCCTGCAGGCGCAGTTCGCCTTCCTGCTTCAGGGTCAACTGGTGGTTGCTGCCCACGTTGGTGAACACCCGCGCCGAACCACCGTCGGCTACCACGATCAGGGTTCCTTCGGGAATCGTCCGCGCCATTGCATCCTCCATCAATCCGAAAAGTGGGTGTGCGCTCCACCTTATGCACGCCGATGTCACCAGAGCGGGTACAGGATGTGATCCCGTCATCGCAATCTGCAATCAGCGCTAAATTTGTCCGGCTGCCTGCCGCTATGGCCTCCATCATCGCGAGGAACCTCTGTGTACGCTGGCTCACTGTTTCACGTCTGCTTTGCCACCAGCCTGGCGATTGCCGGCTGTGCCGGTTGCATTCACCAGTCCCTGCAGGGCCAACCGTTCTTCGCCCTGGCCATCATGCTCTCGGTGCTCACCATGATCGGCGCCGCACTGGTCACGCGGAAACTGGCACTGCCGGGCGCCTTGGCGATGGCCTGCACGGTGTTCGGTTTGGTGGCGAAGTCGGCCTGAGCCTTCTGAACAGGCGAGGTGGAACACAGCGTGCAGATCAGCCTGCTTCGCTGCATGCTCACGCCGATGCCGTTATGATGAACGGATGATCGACACGACCCACTACGTGACGGGCGCACCTGTTACGTGGGAAGCACTGCCGACCGGCGCTTCGCTTGCCACGAATGCTCCCGCCCTGCATTTCCATCGCCTCGCGCTGGATCCCGGCGGATGACGCCCGCAGGCGCTCTGCCTGCACCCCCTACGCTGATGTGATACCTGGCCGCTGACTGCGCGGCCGCTGTGATCCCGTTTTCGCGTCTCCGCCCCTGCGGCGGTGCTTTGCCGTGCGCGTGGCGTTGCGCCTGCACACATTCCCCGGCCCCCACGCCGCCTTCCGATGCCCCTGCGCCACTTGCGCCTGCACCGCCGTTTCCGATTTCCGGGACACACCACAGCACCCATTCCCCTATTCCATACCTACAAGGGAGCCCCTATGCAGGACACGCCCGATTCCCATGCCCACTTCGGCTGGTTCAAACGCCGCCGCCACCTGAAGGTCGATGAGATCACCGTCGTCGACAAGCCCATGCTCAAGCGCGCCGTGGGCGCCGCCGCACTTGGCAATGCCATGGAGTGGTTCGACTTCGGTGTCTACGGCTATCTGGCCGTCACCATCGGCCAGGTGTTCTTCCCGTCCAGCAACCCCACGGCACAGGTGATCGCCGCCTTCGCCACCTTCACCGTGGCATTCCTGGTGCGTCCACTCGGCGGCCTGGTGTTCGGCCCGCTCGGCGACCGTTATGGGCGCCAGAAAGTGCTGGCGTTCACCATGATCCTGATGGCGCTGGGCACGTTCTCGATCGGCTTGATTCCCTCCTACGAGCGCATCGGCATCTGGGCACCGGTGCTGTTGCTGCTGGCACGTGTGGTGCAGGGATTCTCCACCGGCGGCGAGTACGGCGGTGCGGCCACCTTCATCGCCGAGTATTCCACCGACCGCAACCGCGGCCTGATGGGCAGCTGGCTGGAGTTCGGCACGCTGGGCGGCTACATCGCCGGCGCCGGAGCCGTGACCGCGCTGCACATGCTGTTGAGCAGCGGACAGATGCTGGACTGGGGCTGGCGCATTCCATTCCTGGTGGCCGGCCCGCTGGGCCTGCTCGGCCTGTACATGCGCATGAAACTGGAGGAAACGCCGGCCTTCCGCGCCTTCGCCGAGGAAGCCGAGAAGCGCGAGCACGACCGGCCCGGGCTCGCCGCGCTGTTCCAGGTACATGGCCGCCAGTTGCTGGTCTGCATGGGCCTGGTGCTGGTGTTCAACGTGACCGACTACATGCTGCTGACCTACATGCCCAGCTACCTCAACGTCACCATGGGCTATGCCGAGAGCAAGGGCCTGCTGCTGATCATCATCGTGATGCTGGTGATGATGCCGCTGAACATCGTCGGCGGATTGTTCAGTGACAAGCTTGGCCGCCGCCCGATGATCATCGGTGCCTGCATCGCGCTGCTGGTGCTGGCCGTACCCTGCCTGCTGCTGATCGGCAGCGGCAACGACTGGCTGATCTTCCTCGGCCTGATGCTGCTGGGCCTGGCACTGGTGTGCTTCACCAGCTCGATGCCGTCCACGCTGCCGGCGCTGTTCTATACCCCGGTGCGCTACAGCGCACTGTCGATCGCCTTCAATGTGTCGGTGTCGCTGTTCGGTGGCACCACGCCACTGGTGACCGCATGGCTGGTGGAACGTACCGGCGACCCGCTGGTGCCGGCCTATTACCTGATGGGCGCGGCGGTGATCGGCCTGATCACGATGCTGTTCGTGAAGGAAACCGCCGGCCTGCCGCTGCGCGGTTCACCGCCGGCGGTCGGCAGCGACAAGGAAGCCGCCGCACTGCTGAAGAGCGATGTGCCGGTGACAGTGGACCCGAGCCTGCCGCCACTGCCGGAGACTGCGGAGCCTGAGCAGGTAAAGCCGGCCTGAGGCTCGGCGAAGCCGGCGTTGTTGTACGGCCAAGCCCGCGCGCGGCTGCCTTTCGAGGGATCAGCCGAGCGTGGGCTCGGCTCTACAACGTACGCGCCCTCAATCGCGCGCAGCGTTCAACTCCATCGCACGCATCACGATGGGTTTGGCCCAGTCCGGCGTGTGCAGCAGCTCGGCCACCGAGACCGGGTACTGCAGCTGGCCGTGCGCCATCGCCAGCACCGGCAGCGGCTCGACGCAGCCGTCGGCGTCGGCGGGAGCGCTGTTGTCGTAGACATGCAGCTCGGCCAGGTGTGGCAGCAGTTCCAGCAGGTTCTCGCGTGCCGAATCGAAGCGGGCGTGGATCTTCTCCACCGGAATGTCATGGCCGCCGGCGGCCACCCGCGCTGCAACACGGGCAATGTGCAGGTCCACCGTGGCCAGGCCACAGAACCAGATCGCGACGTGATGGTGCTCGCAGGCCTCGCGCAGCAGGTGCGGAATGGTGTTGCCGCCCAGCGTGGTCTCGAAGGCGAAGTCCGTGCCATCGGCCATGGCCTGGCGCAGGCGGCGGGTGCCTTCCTGCCAGGCCTCGGCATTGGCGTCGGGCAGCGGCCAGCCCGCCTCTACCAGGCGGCGGGTGAACGAATCGGGGTTGAACCAGCCCAGCCCTTCGGCTTCCAGCCAGGTTCCCAGCAGCGAACTCTTGCCGGCGCCGTTGACGCCGGCCAGCACCAGGATCCGCCCCATCGGTCAGAGCGGACGGCCGAGGGTGACCTTGCGGCCGCGGCGGATCGGCTGGCCCAGCACCTTGCCCAGCCCCTCACCGCGCTGCAGGCCAGCCAGAGTCTGGTCGAATTCGCCGCGCAGGCGCAGCAGTTCTTCACTGCGCTCACCGGCATCGCTGCCAGCGGCCTTGGCCAGCAGCTCCTGGTAGGTGCGGATGTCCACGATCACCGCTTCGGGGTGGTTGTGGTTGGTGATGACCAGCGCCTGCTTCTCGCGCACGGTACGCATCAGGCTCGGCCAGCCCCGGGTCTTCACCGACGAGGCTGGGGCCTTCTCGAGGCCAGGCAGATCCAGCGGCAGGGTCATGGCACGGCTCCGGGCAGGGTGGATAATGGCCACTATACCCAATTTGGCCCAATTGGGGATAAATGGACCTTTACCTGCCGGAACCGTCCGCCGCTGCGTCCGGAGCATCAGTCTGCAGCAGGCTGTCACGCTCGCGCAGCGGGAAGCGGATCCAGGCATCCAGGCCTTGTGGGCCAAAGCGCAGCTCGCCGCTGCCGGCGAGCTCGTACGGCACGCGCTGCTCGATCAGCGCCCGGCCAAGGCCACGCTGCCGGGGCAGCTCCCAGTCTTCCACGGTGGCATGGCGTTCACACCAGTGCAGCCCCAGCCACGGCTGCCCGTCCTGCACCTGCAGGTGCCAGGACACGTCGATCCGGCCGTCCTCATGGGTCAGCGCACCATGCCGCAGGGCGTTGGTCGCCAATTCGTGGATCGCCAAGGACAGCACTTCGGCCGCCTTCGGCGGCAGCAGCACGTCCTCGCCCTGCAGGCGGTAGGCGGCCACTGCTGGCGTCTGCGCCGCGATCTCCTCATCGATCATGCCACGCAGGCAGACCCCGGCATTGGCGCCACGGGTCAGCAGGCTCTGCGTGCGTGCCAGCGACATCAGTCGCCCGCACAACCGTTCGGCGTATTCATCCACACTGCTGACCGACTCGCGGGTCCGCCAGGCAATGGCATGGATGGTCGACATGATGTTGCGCACCCGGTGCTGCAGCTCCGCCAGCAACACCGACTGGCGCTCGGCGGCACGCTTGAGATCGTCGATGTCCACGGCGATGGCGAACACCCCGCTGACCTCGCCATCGCCATCGCGCAGGGGCGCGGCCGCGACCCGGGTCCAGCGCGCGCGGCCATCGTCGTGCAGGTACTGGAACTCCAGCCCCGGCACCACGGTCTCGCCGCGCATTGCACGGGCGATGGCGAAATCCTCCGGCCCGATGGCGCTACCGTCGGCATGCCAGCCACGCCAGCGATGCAGGTTGGCCTCATCGGTGGAAGGCACCTTGCCGCTGGGCAGGTAGGCACGCATCTGGTCGTTGGACAGCAGCATGCGACCCTGCAGATCGACGATGCACAGGCCGACCGGCAGCATCCTGAAGGCCAGCTCCAGGCGTCGCTCGCTCTCGCGCCGCCGTAGTTCCTCGCGCTCGCGCGCGGCCCGCGCCAGATGCGCGGCGGTGGTCTCGAACATCGTCACCAGCACGCCGTTGATGCGCCCTTCCTCACCACGGATCGGGCTGTAGGTGATGGTGAACCAGATGTCCTCCAGACGCCCCCGGCGGACCAGCGGATACAGCTTGTCCTCGAAGGTGAGCGTCTCGCCCTGCCAAACCCGGGTATAGAGCGGCCCGTTGATGTGCCAGACCTCGGGCCAGCACTCGCGGGTCGGCTGGCCGAGTCCACCGGGATGCTTGTCGGCCAGGATCTCGGCATAGCCATCGTTGTAGAGCTGCACCAGCTGCTCGCCCCACAGCACGATCATCGGGAAGCCATGGGCCAGCATCAGGTCCACGGTAGCGCGCAGGTGGGGCGGCCACTGCGCGCAGGCACCCAAGGGCGTGGATGACCAGTCGTGGCGGGCGATACGCGCGGCCATGCCATCGTGGCGCGCATGCAGGCGCGGCGCAGGTGGCATCCCGCCACGCAGCGTGGCGGCGTGGATGCCTTCAGGACGACGCGACATGCCGCGCAATCAGGCGATGCCCGCAGAGACCTGCGGCGCCGCCACCAGCCCGGCCAGCTGCTGCACCAGGGTTTCGATGTGATAAGGCTTGGTACAGCGCGGCGCGCTGGCGAAGCGGCTGGGCAGATTGTCGTCGTAACCGGAGGTCAGCAGGAAGGGCGTACCCGCTTCGGCCAGCCGATCGGCCAGCGGATAGACCTGCTCACCGCCCAGGTTGATGTCCAGCAACGCCACATCGATGGGATGGGTATCGACCAGCTGCCCCAACGCCTGCAGGTCACCGGCAGGCCCCACCACCTGTGCGCCTTTCAGCTCCAGATAGTCGACCAGGAACATCGCGATGGCGAATTCATCCTCCGCCACCAGTACACGCAGCCCTTTCAGGCCCTCTGGTTTGTTGCCCGCTTCCAGCACGACCGGCGCTCCTCGATACACGCGGCCCACCTCTGCCGCAACGCCCGCAGGATGCGCGAACCGGGCTACAAGAGCGCGTGATGATGGATGAAGGTCGCGGCCACGGCGCGTTCACCGCGGCATTGCAACGCCGCGTTCAGAAGGCCCGTTCCCACTTCAGGCTGAGCAGGCTGCGGTCGTGGCTGTACAGCCAGCCGACGTTGCTGTCGATGCGCGCGTAGCGCAGGCTCAGGCTGGGTACCAGCCCGGCCACGGCCAGGCGCTCGCTGCGCACGATGGCGATCAGGTTCTGTTCGTCGTCCTGCCTGCGCGCCTCCAGCAACGGACTCCAGGTGTCGTAGTCGCGCTGGCGCAGCGACACGAATACGGTGGCCGTGGTGCCACTCCACTGCCGCGCCGCGCCCAGCCGCAGGCCGCGCTGGCGGTAGCCGTTGGCCGGGTCGGCTGCGCTTCTGTCGGTGACATCCAGCCCGGCGAAGACCGTCCAGCGTGGATTGAGCGCGCGGAACCAGGTGGCGTACAGCGATGCCAGCTCGCCGTCGTAGTTGCTGGCAAGGCCCTGCTGGCGATAGCGCTGGCGCTTCCAGTCAGCCTCCAGCTTGAGCAGGCTGCGTGCATCCAGGGCGTACTGCCATTCCGCGTGCACGCCGCTGCCGCCCTGCAGCGCATGGTTGCCCAGGGCCTGGTAGTCATAGCTGGGGGCGAGCATCACGGTCTGCCGTGCACTACGCCAGCTGTAACCCGCCTGCACGTTGGCATTGAGCTCGTTGTACGCACTGTGCCCGCGCCATGCCTGGCCGAAGGCGAGACCGCGCACGTACAGCCCATGATGCCCGCCGAGCACCCAGCGCCGTTCCAGGCTGGCGTCGTAGTCGAGGCCCGCCGCGCGCTGGGCGTCCGGCAGTTTCCGTTCGATGATGCAGGCGTCGCCCACGCCGAACAGGCAGGTGCGACTGGCCGAACTGCGGTTGATGTTGTCACTCCATGCCGGGCCGGCGGACAGCGCGCCTTTCCAGCGCTGGCGCGCCTGCAGGGCGCCCAGGTAACCGTCCACGCGCGCGCGGACGCCGGCCGTGGCCGGATCATCGGCATTGATGCCTGCAGCGATGGCGGTGAACAGCGCGGCCGCATCGCGATCGCGCTGGTCTTCCGCATAGACACGTGCCAGCTCGAGGCGGGCCGGCAGGAAATCCGGCTGCGCCGCCAGCAGCGCTTCGTACTCCATCGCCGCGCGACGATGGTCGCCTGCCACCCGCGCCAGCGCCCCCTGCGCATAGTGGCGCAGCAGGGGGTCATGCCCCGGCAGTTCGATGTACTCATCGAGGAACGCAGCGGCGGCCTGCCATTGCTGATGCTGCAGAGAGAGGTAAAGGGCCTGGCCAAGATCATCGACGGTGCGCTCCACGCGCAGCGTCTGGCCGTCGATGGTGATGGTCGGCCGCTCCGACTCGGCCTGCTGCAGGCGCTGCTGGTCCTGCTGCTGGTGGCGCAGTTCGGTGCCCTGTTCAAGCGCACGACGAAGATCGTCCTGCTGGGCGCGCACCTCGGTGGCAGCCAACAGCAGTACGACAAGGAAGATGGAATGGCGCATGGTCGATCCGTGGTGGTGCATGCAGCGGACCGAAGCAGGGACTGGCGGATCGCGGCTTGTCCCTGCCCTGCCCCGTCAGGGGCGTGGCGATCAGTTCTTGCTGCCGCCGAAGGCGGTGTCGTACTGGCTGTTGCCGCTGAAGGTGGCGATACCGGCCAGGGTGGCCGCGTTGGCGCCGAAGAACTGGCCCTGGGTGGTGCCGGCAACGCTGCCGTTGGCGGTGGCGGTGCCGGCGAACGAGGCGTTGGCGCTGTTGATGTTGGCGTTGACGTTGATCGACAGGCCGCCACCGCTCAGGCCACCGAGCAGGGTGCCATTGCCGAAGTTGGCGCGGAACGTACCCGACAGCAGGTTGCTGCCATTGAACTTGTTCAGGCCTGCCACGCTGTAGGTGGCCACGCCGGCCGGCAGCGTGGTGCCGGCACGGTCACCGACGAAATAGACCTGGCGGTTGTTGAAGCCACCAGCGGCGCCATCCTTGGACCACTCGCCGAACCACACATCGCCGCTGCCGACCTTGACGAAGTTGAAGTGGCCCATGCCGGAATGGCTGCCCGGGGTACCGGTGATCGGCATGGCCAGTGTGCGTACGGTGACACCATTGACGGTGGTCGGGGCCGAGTAGGCCGCCAGGCCCTGGAAATCGACCGGCTTGGCATTGGACACGGTGCCAACGCCGATACCGGCCTTGCCAGCCGAGTGCGGGCCGCCGTTGACTTCCGACGCACCCACCTTGACGTACAGCTGCGCGTCGGTCGCCGGGCTGGCAGCGCCGACGATGTCGGCCGCCTGCGCAGTGCCGGCCAGGGCCAGTGCAGCGGCGACGGCCAACAGGGAACGGTTGATCATTTTCATGGTATTGCTCCTTGGGTTGAGGGAACTACGGGTACAACACAAAAAGGAACGGCGGCGGATCAGTTGCGCTGACCGCCGAAGGACGTATCGAACTGGCTGTTGCCGGCAAAGGTTGCGATGCCGGTCACCGCACTGGCACCGGCGCCGAAGAACTGGCCGCTGCTGGTACCGATGATCGAACCATTGGCGATGGCCGAACCGCTGAACGCACCGGTGGCGCGATCCAGCGTGCCGCTCGCGGCGAGCCTGTATCCGGTCCCGACGAGGCCGGCGGTGACGGTGCCGGTATCGAAATTCGCCCGCAGTGCACCTTCCAGCACGCCGCTGCCATCAAAGCGGTTGATGCCAGCCAAGGTGTAGGTCACGATGCCTGCTGGCAGCGAAGTACCGGCACGGTCACCGACGAAGAACACCTGGCGGTGATTGAAGCCCGCCTGCGCGCCGCTGGATGACCATTCACCGAACCAGACATCTGCATTGCCCACCTGCACGAAGCTGAAGTGGCCCACGCCAGCGGTGGCGAACGGCAGGCCTGCGTCCGGGCCCAGCGTGCGGACCGTGGTTGCGCCACGCACCACCGTGGTGGCGTAGGGCACAAGGCTGGTCACGTCCACTCGCGCCGCGTTGGCATACGGCCCCAACGAAATGCCTGCGCGACCGGAACGGTGCGGACCGGCATTGAGTGTCGATTCGCCTGCGTTGATGTAATGGACGCCGTCCTGGGCCGGGCTCTGCCCGCCAGCGATGTCGGCAGCCATGACCGGCATGGAAGCCAGCAGGCCGATCGAAAGTACAAGGGTGCGGGGCTGTTTCACGGTTGATTCTCCCTGTCGAATGCGGACTCAGAAGCGCGCGGTGATGCCAAGCTTGATCGTGCGGCCCGGTGCCGGAAGCGTTGAGCGTGTTGCCGGGTCGACGTAATAGCGGTTGCCGAGATTGCTGCCGACCAGCTCGACGCTGGCGTGCTGGTTGAAGCGCCAGCGGGCGTAGGCATCCACCGTGGTGATGTTTCCCCAGGTGAAGGGCACGTTCTGCCAGAGCAGGCTGCTGCCCCCGGCGATCAGGCGGTCGCGGTAGGCCTGCAGGTCCGGATTGTCGTGCCGCTGGTAGTGCACGATGCGGCTGCCCAGCTCCAGGCGCTCATCGAACAGGCGGGTGCCGAGTGACCAGTTCACCGACAGCTTCGGCGTGGCCTGGGTCAGCAGATAGCCGCTGACGAAGCCATCCTGGACGCAGTTGGGCACCCGCCCCTGGTCCGCATCCAGCCGTACCGCCGAGCTTTCATCGCAGACTTCGTTTTCAAGGATGCGGCTGATGCCCAGATCGGTGAAGAAGCGCCGGTTGTCGAAGCGCGCCTGCAGCTCGATGCCGCGGATGGTCTGCTTGTCGATGTTGTCGAACATGAAGTACGCATCACGCTCGATGACATTGCGGGTCTTGTGCACGTAGTAGGCCAGCTTGACGTCGGCATCGGCGGTGTTGCCGAACAGCCCGGAAAGGTTGTGCACGTACCCCAGCTCGTAGTTGTAGGCATGCTCCGGCTTGAGTGGATACAGCGGATTGAGGCTGCTGGAGAACGCAATGGTGCTTTCGAACATGCTGGGGAAGCGCACCGCCTCGCTGTAGCGCAGATAGGCACGAGCGGCCGGCGAGAAACGCACCGTCGCCGAGAACGTCGGCAACCAGGCGTGATCGCGGTGCCGTTCGTTGCGCCCGGCCACCGACTGCATCGCCCCGCCCCCGATCCTGCAGCGGATGTCGGTGCCGAGGACCATCGGCAGCAGCCCAGGGATGGCGGCGACCTCGCCGTTGAGGCAGGGATTGGTGGCTCGGCTGTAGTTGCCGTTTGCATCGGGCAACCAGGGAACGCCGTGCTGGACCTCCCTGGGTGTCTCGTACTTGCGCAGCAGGTCGGCCAGCGACTGATCGACGATCCAGCCCATGCCGATGCTGTCCCAGAATTCCCGCTCGCTCTCGAGTGCGTCGATCTCGCCCTGCAGGCTGTCCGGCCGCGGCGGCAGTTCATTCACCCGGTACTGCGCTTCGCGCGGCACGATCGAGGTCGTCTGCAGTTCCGGGTGGGCCTGCAGGAAGTCGTCGAACGCCCAGTAACGGCTGTAACGCACGCCGGCATTGAGGGTCAGGAAGTCGACCGGACGCCATTCCAGCGTGAGGTAGCCCTCGCCCTCCTGGCGACGGCCGGCACGCGGGTACATGCGCCAGCCGTCGGACGGGCCGAAATACGGGTCACGCGAACCGAGCTTCTCGTATTGCCAGTTGCCGCCCACGGTCAGGTCCAGGGTCGAATGCAGGGCGAAGCGGTTGCTCAGGGTCAGGCCGGTCCGGTCGTTGCTCGCATTTGCCAGCGCGGTGTTGCGCAGAATCGGGCTGGCGCCGGCATTCCAGTCCGGATTGCCCGGGGCGAAGTTCGGAAAGCCGCCTGCGGTGTAGGTATCGCTGTCCGTCTCTGTGCGCCACAGGTTGGCGTAGAGGTCCAGCCAGCGGCTGGCGGCCGGCTGGAAGCGGTACTCCAGGTTCCAGGCATCGGACGCAACCCGGCTGAGCGGCCACTGGATGCGCCCATAGTCCGGTGCCGACAGGATGCGCGACGGCATGATCTCGCCGTAGTGCGACAGCGTTCGCCGCCAGGTCGCCTTCAACTGCTGGTCATCGTTGATCTGCCAGCTGCCCTTGACCAGCCAGGACTCCTGTTCGCTGGAAGTATTGGGCACTTCATCGCCGGGCTTGAAGTAGCGCGCCAGCGTGGTGATGTAGTCGATGCCCTGGTACTCGAACTGCTCGCGCCGGTCCTGGTCGTAGTAGGCGCTGCCCTGGGTCCCGGAGAAGTAGTTGCCGCGCTTGCGCCAGGCGTAGGCGGCCATCAGGTCGACGTTGTCGCCACGCACGCCCAGCGCCAGGCGCCAGGCCTGGTCCTCGCCATCGAAGGGGTTGTTGCCACTGCGCGACTTCACCGGCACCACCAGGGTGCGGTCGTCGTAGGGCGAGTTCGGCGAGCCCTGCGGGAACCCCGGCACGGTGCGGTAATCCTCGCCGGTGTGCAGCCGCGGCAGGCGTGGCGCCACCGCATTGCTGCTGCCTTCGATCTTCAGCTCCCCGCCGAAGCGCTCACCCGTTTCCACGATGTCATCGACGTCGATGGTCTTGATCACCAGCGCGCCACCGATCCCGCTGTGCACATCGCGCACCAGCCCTAGCCCCTTGATGACCTGGATGCCACCCATCAGGTTGGGATCGATGTAGTTGCGGTTGCTGACGCCGTTGTAGCCGCGCCAGACCGTGAGCGCCTGTTCGCCACCGTCGATGCTGACCGGCACCCGCCCCGGCCCCTGGATGCCGCGGATGTTGATGTCCAGCGCACCGCTGTTGCGCGCATCGCCACTGAACACACCGACCAGATCCTTGACCACGTCGGCCGGGTTGGAGCCGCGATAGCGCTCCACCCGGTCGCGCCCCGAATACGCCGTGGTCAGGTCCAGCGCGAACACATCATCGTAGCCGCGCCGATCACGCGCCTCGCCCCCTTCCGACTGCAGGCGACCGGCCACGTCCAGTGTTTTGGTCACCCGCACCCCTTCCCCCTCACCCGCCTCCGCTGCGGCCCGCAGGCTCCAGGTACCGTCCATGCCGCGCTGTGCACGCACGCCGCTGCCGCGCAACAGCTGCTGCAGTGCCTGCATCTGGCTGTACTCACCACTCACTGCACTGGAGCGGCGGCCCTCCACCAGGTCACTGCGGAACACCACCTGCACATCGGCCTGGCGGCCAAAGGCACGCACGGCGTCGGCCAGGGGCTGTTCCGGAATGGTGTACTGGCGCAACGGTGCGACGACCACCGGTTGCGCCTGCACGGCCGGCACCCAGGCCAGCGGCAGCAATGCGGTGGAGATGGCAAGAGCCAGGACGGTGGCGCGACGATGACA
Organism: Stenotrophomonas sp. GD03819; assembly: GCF_029841665.1. NCBI lineage: Bacteria > Pseudomonadati > Pseudomonadota > Gammaproteobacteria > Lysobacterales > Lysobacteraceae > Stenotrophomonas > Stenotrophomonas sp. GD03819. The sequence continues at coordinate 44,967 of NZ_JAOCEW010000001.1, read as the reverse complement.
GGCGGATGCCGTGGACGGCATGGACAGGAACTCCTCAAGCGTGGCGGAACCACGGGCACATCCAGTGCCGGTGGCATGTCTGGCTTGAGGAGAAACGGTGTTTCGCTCTGGCTATACCTCTATAGACAGAAGGGCACAGCGAGTGCCCACGGTTTTTTCATGTTTTTTTTCCATGTGGGGCGCTGTGCGCTGTGCCGCAGGCACCTCACCACACCACCAGCGCTCCGCCGGGCAAGCGCTGCACACGCAGTCCTGCCTGCGCGGCCACCGCATTGATGGCGGTCTCCGATTGCTGCAGGTGGAACAGGCCACTGACCCGCACGCTCGCGCCCTGCCCGCCCAGTACCCAGACCGGAGCACGACGGTAGCGCGCCAGATCGGCGATGGCCTGCGCGGCCGGCTGATCGTCGATCACTACCTCGCCACGCCGCCACGGTGCCATGGTCGCGGTATCTTCCAGCTGCACTGGCTGCAGCCAGCGACCGTCACGGAACACACGTGCCTGCCCGGCATGCAGGCGCTGCACACTGCCATCACCCGGGCGCACATCGACCCCGCCCTCGCTGACCTGGGTCAGGACCGTGGTGTCCTGCATCGACACGCTGAAGGCGGTGCCGATGTCACGGATCTGGCCGCCCGCCGCCTCCACCTGGAACGGGCGCGCCTCGTGCGCTACCTGGAACCAGGCCTGGCCGCGCAGCAGACGAAGGTGGCGCTGCTGGCCATCGAATTCAATCGCCAGTGCGGTGCCGGCGTCGAGTACCGCGGTGCTGCCGTCCTCCAACTGCACCATGCGCGGTGCATCGCCGCTGTGCAGGTCACTGCGTGCCAGCAGCAGCGCGTGTGGCGCAGCGGCAACCATCAGCACCACTGCGGCAGCACTGGCCAGCAGCCACGGCAGGCGGCGGCGCGACGCGATCGGGCGCAACCCTTGGCGATCAGCCGTCAACCCGGGCAGCGCGGCCAGCACCTCGGGCCCGGCGGCATCCAGGCCCTGCCAGAAGGCCTGCTGCTGGCGCCATGCCAGCGCATGGCGGGGATCGGCCTGCAGCCAGCGCTGCAGGGTTCGTTGCTGGCGTTCCGGCAGCGGGCCTGCACTGCACCGGATCACCCAGCGCAACGCCTGCCTGGCCTGACGCGGCGAGGGTTCGGACGTGGTCATGGTTGTGGCCTGCCGCACCGCGAACGGGTGCGCCTTCCTGTTGTGACAACGGCGGGCGCGATCTGCCCACGGCAATCACGGCTCATCGGCGTGTTGCCTGCTGGTGCTGCTGGATCAACAGTGCCGCGCGCATTACGTATTTGCCGACCACGCTCTTGGAAATGCCGAGGCGCGCGGCGATCTCGCGCTCGCTCAGGCCCAGGTAACGGTTGAGCACGAAGCACTCGCGTACCTGCGCCGGCAGCGCGAGGATGGTCCGGGTGATCTCGCGCAGTTGTGCCTGGTCCAGCGCCTGGGCCTCGCCGTCGTGGCCCGCCTCGGCCATGTCGGTGGCGTACTCGGCCATCGCGCGCCGCTCGCGGGCATCCGCCTGGCTGCGGTTGAGCGCGTGATGGTAGGCCATCCGGTACAGATAACCGCGCGGCTCGAGGATGGGGGGATCGCCGGGTACGCTGCTGGCCTTCAGGTACAGGTTCTGCAGCGTGTCCTCGGTACTGGCCGGGTCGAGATAGCGCGCGATGAAGCGAGACAACGCACGGCGCTCGCGGATCAGCAACTCGACCAGCGCCAGGGCATTGGGAGACATAGGTGCCAAGGCCGGACCGGGGAATGATGGGCGTGATGGCGACGGTCCGGACGTGGATTGTGGGCTGCGCAGCCGCAGGCGGCAAGCCGCACCCCAAACCATCATCCACGCATGGCAGGTTCAGTAGATCCACGCCATGCGTGGATGGAAGACCTAGGGCTCGTCCAACGCATCGAAACGCTCGGCGAGGTAGTCGATCAACGCACGCACCGCTGGCAGCAGCCCCCGCCGCGACGGGAACACCGCATGCACGATGCCGTGCCTCGGCACCCACTCCTGCAGCACCGGCACCAGCGCGCCACTGGCCAACTCATCGGTGATCATCATCCGCGGCAGCATCAACAGCCCGACCCCGGCCACCGCGGCTGCGCGCAACGCGATCATGTCATCGCTGACCAGCCGCGGGCGGTGATGCACGCTGGCCTGGACCTCGCCGGGCCCACTGTATTCCCACACATGCTGCTGACTGGGCGAGGCCAGAGCAACAGTCGGCATCATCGCCAGGTCGGCCGGCACCTGCGGCGTGCCCAGCCGCTGCAGCAGCGCCGGACTGGCACTGGTGCACCACACCCGGCGCGCCAGCACGCGTACCACCAGGTCACTGTCCTCCAGCGGCGGCGGCCGCACCCGGATCGCCACGTCCACACCCTCGCCCACCACGTCGACGCGCCGGTTGGTGGCATCCAGCTGTACCGTCACCTGCGGGTGCAGGGCCAGGAAATCGGCCAGCATCGTGCCGATGCGCGCATGCAGGATCGCGATCGGGCACGCCAGGCGGATCGTGCCGCGCGGCTCGGCGCGTGACATCGCAATCGCTTCTTCGGCCGCTTCGGCCTCGACCAGCATTGCCTTGCAATGGCGGTAGTAGTCCTGGCCCACCTCGGTGACCGAGAAGCGCCGGGTCGAACGCTGGATCAGGCGCACGCCCAACCGTTCTTCCAGCAGCGCGATGCGCCGGCTCAGTTTCGACTTCGGCATGGCCAGCGCCCGGCCGGCCTGCGAGAAGCCGCCGTGCTCGACCACCATGGCGAAGTAGAACAGATCGTTGAGGTCACAACGGCGGATATCTGCGATGAACACGGGACGATCTCCTGCGGCTCATGGCCTGCGACCATTGTTCACCAGATAGAACTATGACGGCAAATATTGGCGTCTACCGGCTCAATTGTCGCGGCGATATCGTCTCCGCAATGAAGAACAGCGGCCGGCAGCCCCGGCCAGGAGATCGCCATGAAGCGTGTCACCGGTACCTACAGCGCCCCCCGCCCGCACTGGGTGGGCGACGGATTCCCCGCCCGCTCGATGTTTTCCTACAACACCCACGGCCAGCACCTGAGCCCGTTCCTGCTGCTGGACTATGCCGGCCCCTACAGCTTCGCACCCAGCGATACCCCGCGCGGGGTCGGCCAGCATCCGCATCGCGGTTTCGAGACCGTCACCATCGTCTATGAGGGCGAGGTCGCCCACCGTGATTCGACCGGGGCCGGCGGCACCATCGGCCCGGGTGACGTGCAGTGGATGACCGCTGCCTCCGGCATCCTCCACGAGGAGTTCCATACCCCGGAGTTCAGCAGGCGCGGCGGCACGCTGGACATGGTCCAGCTGTGGGTGAACCTGCCCGCGCAGGACAAGATGGGTGCGCCGGGCTACCAGACCCTGCTTGACGCACAGATCCCCTCGGTTGAACTGCCCGATGGCGCCGGCCGCGTGCGTGTCATCGCCGGTCGATTCGACAACCACGCCGGTCCGGCGCGTACCCACACGCCGATGGATGTCTGGGACATCCGCCTGCGGCAGGGCCATCACGCCGAGCTGCCGGTGGCCGATGGCCGCACGCTGGCGTTGGTGGTGCTGAAGGGCACGGTGCGGTTCAACAGCGGCCAGCCAGTCGGCGAGGCACAGCTGGTCACCTTCGACCGCAGCGGCGAAGACGTGTTCGTCGATGCGGACAGCGACGCCACCGTGCTGCTGCTCAGCGGTGAGCCGATCGACGAGCCGGTGGTGGGCTACGGCCCGTTCGTGATGAACAGCCAGGCCGAGATCGCGCAGGCGGTCAACGACTTCAACAGCGGCCGCTTCGGGCAGATCGCGCACTGATCGTTTCAAAGCGGCGGGCACTGGCCCGCCGCACCCTCCGGGCCATCGCCCACTTTTTCCAGGAGACTGACCATGAGTACCCCCGCCAACTTCAACGGTGCCCGCCCGGTGATCGATCCGGACAATGCCGCGATGCTGCTGATCGACCACCAGAGTGGCCTGTTCCAGACCATCGGTGACATGCCGTTCACCAGCGTGCGTGCCCACGCCACCGCGCTGGCGAAGATGGCCACGCTGGCAAAGATGCCGGTGATCACCACCGCCTCGGTTCCGCAGGGCCCGAACGGCCCGCTGATCCCGGAGATCCACGACGCGGCCCCGCATGCGCAGTACGTGGCGCGCAAGGGTGAGATCAACGCCTGGGACAACCCGGAATTCGTTGCTGCGGTGAAGGCCACCGGCCGCAGGCAGCTGATCATTGCCGGCACCATCACCAGCGTGTGCATGGCCTTCCCGTCGATCGCCGCCGTCGCCGATGGTTACCAGGTGTTCGCGGTCATCGACGCGTCCGGCACCTACTCGAAGATGGCCGAGGAGATCACCCTGGCCCGCGTGGTGCAGGCCGGCGTGGTACCGATGGACACCGCCGCGGTGGCCTCGGAGATCCAGCGCACCTGGAACCGCGACGATGCCCAGCAGTGGGCCGAGGTCTACACGAAGATCTTCCCGAACTACCAGCTGCTGATCGAAAGCTACCTGAAGGCCCAGGGCGTGCAGAAGAACCATGAACCGCTGGATTCGCAGCGCAGCTGAGCTGCCCCCGGGGTGCCTGCCCGCCGCCGGCACCCCTCCCAACCGGAGACCCATCATGTCCAGTGAACCGATCCGCGACCCGGCCAGCGACCACCTGCTGACCCCGCAGAATTCCGCTTTCATCATCATCGACTACCAGCCGGTGCAGGTGAACTCCATCGCCTCGATGGACCGCCAGCTGCTGGTCAACAACATCGTCGGCACCGCCAAGGCCGCAGTGGCCTACGGCCTGCCGATCGTGCATTCGACGGTCAACGTCAAGACCGGCCTGAACAAGCCGCCGATTACGCAGCTGCGCAAGGTGCTGGGCGACTACCCTACCTACGATCGCACCACCATCAATTCCTGGGAGGACGTCGAGTTCCGCAAGGCGGTGGAAGCCACCGGCCGCCGCAAGCTGATCATGACTGCGCTGTGGACCGAGGCCTGCCTGACTTTCCCGGCTCTGGATGCGTTGAAGGAGGGCTATGAGGTGTACGTGGTGGTCGATGCCGTCGGCGGTACCTCGCTGGCGGCGCATGATGCCGCGTTGCGCCGCATCGAACAGGCCGGTGGCCAGCTGATCAGCGTGCCGCAGCTGTTCTGCGAGCTGCAGCGCGACTGGGCCCGTTCGGAAACGGCGCCGGCCTTCATGAACCTCTTCATTGAAACCGGGGGTACGGCGGGCATCCAGTTCTCGTACGATCGTACCGAGTAACTGCGTGGCGGCGCCGACCCTGGCTGGCGCCGCCCTTGGGAACGGTCGAGCATGGCTCGACGCTATAGACAGATGGAGAACGTGATGGCCTACGCACGCATTGTTTCGACCGCCGACAACTACCTGCACCACATCAGCAATGGCAGCTTCGATGTGGATGCGGACGAGCCCGCCTCGCTGGGCGGCCAGGGCAAGGGTTTCGCACCGTTCGACCTGTACCTGGCCTCGCTGGCGGCATGCACCGCCATCACCCTGCGCATGTACGCGCAGCGCAAGGGCTGGGAGCTGGGCGAATTCCATGCCGAGCTGCGCTCGGAACGTGACGCGGATGGACGCTTCCACGTGCACCGCGTGCTGCATGCCAGCGCCGAGCTGAGCGATGCGCAGTGGCAGCGCTTGCTGGAGGTGGTGGAAAAGACCCCGGTGACCCTGGTGATGCGCGAAGGTGCACGCATCACCAGTGAGCGTGGAGCTGCAGCGTAACCCCATCCACGCATGGCGTGGATCTCCTGTAGAGCCGAGCCCATGCTCGGCTCCGCAGCATGCAGCCGAGCGTGGGCTCGGCTCTACATTCCGCTCAGCGCCGTGAATGCAGCACGGTGCGCTGGCGCATGGCATTGAATTCCTGCTCCACCTGCTGGATGTCTTCGGCCTGGAAACCGGCCGCATCCAGCAGCTGGTCGGCGGCGGCCGCCGCCAGCGGATCATCGTCACGCTGGCGCCAGCAGCGCGCCGGCAGGAAATAGCCCACTTCGCTGCGCCCACGCATGATCACCACCGGTCGTCCCGCATACAGCAGGAACTCCGCCAGGTGCTGGCGCAACCCCTCCACCGAGACGTAGGCCGGCCCGATGCCCAGCGACTGGCTGGACGGTTCGGGACTCTCGAACAGCTTGCGACGGCTCATCCACTCCTCCTTATGTGCAACGCGTGGTCTCCTTTCCTTAGACGGGCGCATCGCTGCGCCCCCGCCAGGCACGACGTGATCCGCATCACGCCAGCCACTCAGAAGCCGGTATTGAACTCCAGCTGGAACACGTCGATCGACAGCGGCGCACCGGACACTTCCTTGGCCGCCATCCACTTGCCGCTGATCCAGCTGCGTGCATCCAGCGCGTAGGCACCGCCCACGTAGTAGCCACGGGCGTTGGTGCCGCCGAGGTGGAAGTTCGGATCGTTGTAGGCGTCGGGCAGCGCATCGGCCTCGATGTGCTTGTAGCCCAGCAGCGCCTGCCACTGGCCCTTTTCCTTCAGCTCGGTGGCCCCGAAGGTGGCCTGCACCATCCAGGCGGTGTCGCCACTGCGGAAGGTATCGATGCTGGCGGCGCCACCGGCACCGTAGTTGTTGACGATGCCGTTGTTGGCGCGGCTGAACATGGCCTGCTTGTCGTAGGCCAGGTTGCGGATGTAGTCGCCATCCAGGCGCAGGCCGATGCCCTGGGCCAGCTGCGTATCCCAGCGCAGGTTGAGCGTGGCCAGGCGGAATGCCGAGGCCAGGCCGACATACTGCGGGGTCGGCGTGTTGGCCGGGTCCAGCGGATTGCGCGCGATGTCGCGGATCAGCATCAGGGTATTGCCCTTCTGCATGAACGCTGGGCGCGACCAGTCGGTATCGCAGCCCACCGCGCCCGCATATAGCGCGCACGGCGAGGACAGGCGGCCGCTGATGTTCTTGAAATCGTAGTAGCCCAGTGCGGCACGCAGCGCATTGTCGTCGTTGAAGCGCCAGTTCATGCCGACCTGTGCACCGGACAGCCACTTGTTCTCGTTCGGGGTCTTGACCCGGCTCTGGCTCGGCGCGCTGTCGGAGGTGTACTCCAGCGGTACCACGGCCAGGTTGGCGAACAGGCCGAGGTCACCACCGTCAAAGTCATACTGCAGGTTGGCGGCCAGGCCGTCGAAGTTCAGGTCGTTGGAGAACAGCGTATCGCTGGTCCAGAACGGATTGCCGAAGCGGCCGCCGCGCACCGTCACCCAGTCGGCCGGTCTGTAGGCCAGCCAGGCCTGGTCCAGCCACACGTCCTTCTTGCTCAGGCCACCACCCAGCTGCTCGGTGGTCGACACCGGGCCATTGCTGCTGCCGCTGGCCAGGCGCACACCGGCCGTGGTGTGCTGGCCGATGGTCGCCTCGATGCCCAGGCGGGCGCGGATGCGCCACAGGTTGCGGCGGTCCTGGCGGGTGTTCAGCAGCGGCGGCAGCTGCAGGTTGGTGTTGGTGTTGGTGTCGAAGCCGTTGCCGGAATTGATCGACGACCAGTTGCTCACGATGTCGCTGTTGCGTTCGGAGAAGAAGCGCGACTCGCTGCGCACGCGCATGTCACCGGTGACCTTGATGCGCTTGGTCCACTCAGCCACTTCGTTCGGTGCCGCCCAGCCCTCGGACCTGGCCTGCGCCATCACATCCTGGCGCACTTCGTCACGGATGCCGTCGCGCACGCTCTGCGGCACGTAGGGCACGCGCACGTCGCCGGCCTCCAGGGCCACGCCACCGCTGGCGGCCGAAGGTGCGGTGGTCGTAGTGCGCGATGCGGCCGCTGCTTCAGCCTCGGCCTGCACCAGCAATGCCTGGCCGTCTTCTGGCTTCAGCGCGCCGCTGGCGATCAGGCCCTTGATCAGCTTGACCATGGTGGTTTCTGCGGCCATCGCACCGGCCGGGGCGGCCAGGCTGAGCAGCACGGCGCAGCACAGCAGCGCCCGTCGGGCCGGCCGCGGGCGGCGGGAGTCGGTTCGTGCGCGGACGTGGTCGTTCATCACGGTTCTCATCGAAAGAAGGGAAATCACGGAGGTCGGGAATCAGGCCCCGGGCCGGCGGCCCTGGATCAGCACGCGGGCGGGGAAATCGAGCGACGGCGGCGGTGCCTGGTCGACCTTGCCGATGCGTCGCAGCGCATCGAGCACGGCCGCGTCGGCCTCCTCGTTGCCACTGCCACGCACCAGCTCGACCTTTTCCAGGCGGCCATCGTTGGACAGCCACACATTCACCTGCAGCTGGAACGCCAGGCGCTTGACCTTGTCGTCGCGCGAGATCGCCTGCTGCATCAGATAGCCGAGATAGCGCCCATAGGTGGCATTGCCGGCGCCGCCACGGCCGACGCCGGACGAACCGCCGCCACTGCCGGACTGGATGCCGAAGTTGTCACCACCGGCCTGCGCATCGGCATTCATCGTCACCGGGTCTGCATTGTCCGGCGTCGGCGTGGGCTCTTCAGCGGGCGTCGGCTGATCCAGCGGCTCCGGTTCGGGCATCGTTTCTTCCGGCGGCGTCTCCGGCTCCGGTGGCTTTTCCGGCGGCGGTGGCGGCGGCGGAGGGGGGGGCGGCAATGCCAGCATCGGCGGCTGCACCACCGGCCTGCGGGTGCTGGCGGTGTCCTTGAACAGCATCCACCACACGGCGATGCCAAGCACCAGCAAGGCTGCCAGTACCAGTGCAACGGTCACCAGCAGCTGGCGACCGCGCATGCCGGGTTCCGGCCGAGGGGGTTGATGGGCCGTCATGCCTCAGCCCTGCGCCTTGCCGGTGACCAGGCCGACCTGGGCCAGCTCCAGCCGCCGCAGCAGGTCCAGCACCTCGACCACGCGGGCGTACTGCACCTGCGCGTCACCGCGCACGATCACCGGGAAATCCGGCGTGGTCGCGCGCTCGGTGCGCAGGCGGTCTTCCAGCTCGGCCATCGTCACCGGATAGGCATCCAGGAACACCTGACCACTGGGGTCGATGGTGATCGCCTTGGTCTTCGGCTTCTCCAGTGCCACGCTGTTGCTGGCCTTCGGCAGGTTGACCTCGATGCCGGGGATGGAGGCGTTGCTGGTCAGGATGAAGATCACCAGCACCACCAGCAGCACGTCGACGAAGGGCGTTACGTTGATGCCCTTCTCGCGCTTCTTGATGCCGAACTTCGCCTTCTGGCCCATGGCGCGCCCCTCAGCCCTGGACCGCGGCCGGGCCGCGCCCGTCCTGCTCTTCGGCCAGGCGCGCGGCGAACTCGTCGATGAACACCGCCATGTCGGCGCCGATCGCCTCGGCACGTGCACCCAGGTAGTTGTAGCCGAACAGCGCCGGAATCGCGACGCCGAGGCCGGCTGCGGTACACAGCAGCGCCGCGGCCATGCCCGGTGCCACCGAATTGATGTCCACCGCGCCGGCCATCGCCGCCACCACGAACACCAGCATGATGCCGATCACGGTACCGAACAGGCCCACGTACGGCGCGCCTTCGATGGTGGTCGACAGCCAGTTCATGCGCCGTGCCATCGCTTCCTGCTCGCGCACCATCACCGCATCCATCGAGGCGCGGATCGCGGCGATGGTGGCGCCACTGAGGTAACCGCTGTTGCCATCGCGCTGGTGGCGCTGCTGCATTTCATCGATGGCCACCTGGTAGATCCGCCACAGCGAACCGTCGTGCATCGCGGTCGGCGCCTTGCCCTGGCGGTCCATGTCGGACAGGGTGCGCAGCGGCACGCCGGACAACTTTCCGAAGCTCTCGGTGAACACCGCGTTGGCCTTGCTGGTGCGGCCGAAGTGGCGCCCCTTGGCGATCATGATCGCCCACGACAGCAGCATCATCAGGCCGAGGATCGCCACCACCACCCAGGCGTCGAACGGCATTGCCTTGAGGATGAAGGCGAAGTGGCTCTGACCGGCGGACTGCTCGTCGGCACCGTAGCTGATCAGGCGCGAGTCGGCGCCCTGTGCGGTGGCATCGGCCAGCAGCAGTGCCGCCGGTCGTGCCACGCGCGAGATACGCAGCTCATCCAGTGCGCCCTCGAAATTGGCCAGCGGCTGCATCGCGCCAGGAGCATCGGCGCCCACTACCGGGGCGGTGCCCAGCGCCGGCAATTCGCCGCTCAGCTGTGCGACCACGCGGCCATTGAGGTACAGCTGCAGAGCCCCCTTCTCCGCAGTCAGCGCCACATGCGCCCACTGCCCTTCCGGAATCGGCTGTGCCGGCGTGCTGCGCTGGCCATTGAGCTGCACGAACGGCACCCGGTTCTCGATGCCCAGCACCAGTTCGGAAGCACCGTCACGACGGGCGTAGATCGCCTGTGCGGCGTTGTTGCTGCCCGGCTTGATCCAGGCCGAGACGGTGAGCGGCGCGCCCGCCTCCTGCGCAAGCGATGCGCTGGCCGGCAGCGGCAGCGGGGCTGCGCCCAACTGAACGCCGCGGCCGATCACCGAGCCTTCCGACGGCGGTGCCACGGCCCCGGCGTTGTTTCCATAGGCGGTGGTGTCGCGTGCCGGCGCATTGGCCTCGGCAAAGTGGTAGACCAGCGTGTAGTCCGGGTCGAACACCTGCTGGCCATTGCCGCTGGCCGGGGCCTTCTCGTTGCCGTAGTACATCCAGATCGTCTGCGGTGCTGCGGCGCTGACCGCCGGTACGTCCACCCAGACCAGGGCCAGGCCCAGCTTGGGATCGAACTGTTCGATCTGGTGGGCCAGCACGGTGCGGCCATCACCCGAGACGAAGCGCAGGTCGTTGCCCGCGTCCTGGGTGCCGTCGAAACCGAAGTTGCCGGTATGCAGGCGCAGCAGCAGCGGCGTGCGACCCGGGTCACCGGCCAGGCCCGCGCCCTGCGGGCCGGCGTCGACGGTGATCGGCTTGCGGTATTTCCATTCGGCCTGCCACCAATTGGCATCGGCCGCAGCGACCGGCAGCGCAACCAGCGCGGCCAGCAGCAACAACACTCGGGAAAGCAAACGGTCCATGCGAAGGGTCTCCGGAGAACGCATGTTCAAGGGAAGGGTCAGTAACTGGTGCTGATGTTGAAATGCAGGCGCGGGTCGTCCTTGCGCGTGACCGGGCCATCGGCATAAGGCCAGGCGTAGTCCAGGCGCAGTTGCAGGTGCTCGCCGAGGCGCATCTGCGCGCCCAGGCCGACCGAGGCCAGGTTGTACTTGTCACGCTGCTCGGGCAGCGGCTGGCGCAGGCGCAGGTAGGCCGCGTCGGCAAAGCTGTAGACACGCAGGTCGGTGCCGCTCCACAGTGACCACGCCGGTGTGCGCCATTCCAGGCTGGCCAGGCCGCCGTAGTCGCCGATCGCCTCGGCCGACAGGTAGCCACGCACGGTGTACATGCCACCGGCGGCGAACTGCTCGGCCGACACCAGCGGCGCATCGGTCACCTGCAGCGAGCCGCGCGCATACCATTGCCAGTCATTGCCGAAGGTGTGGGTGTTGGCCACGTCGGCCTTGAAGGCGACGAAACTCGGATCGGCCCAGTAGCGCTTCTGGCCGAAGGCGGTGGCGTCACTGCCATAGCCGAACAGGCGGCGGGTGCCGGCAACCAGCTGGGTATTGATGCTCAGCTGATCCTGCTCGCCCTGGCGAACGCCCACGAAGGCCAGCGTGATAGGCGCGTACTTCAGCGGCGTCTTCAGGCTGTCCTTGCCCATCTGGGTATCTTCCTCGGTGTCCTTGAAATCCACACCAAGGCTGAGCTGGCGCCACCACTGGCTGCTGCCGGCCAGTCGATAGTTGAGCTTGAGGCCGATCGAGTGACCGTTGCCGATCACGTTGGTACCGGTGCCGGTACCCACCTGCCCACCCGCGTTCAGCACGCGGCTGTCGGATTTGTAGCCGGACGCTTCCAGGCTCCACGGCGTGCCTTCGAACGGCATCGTGTACGAGGCCGAGAACACCTTGGCCTGTTTGGTGTCTTCCGGTGCCAGATACACGCCGATGTTGGCGCTGTGCCCGCGCTTCCACAGGTTGTCGTAGGCCAGCGATGCACTCAGGCGCAGCTTCTCGGTGTCGGCGCTGTGGTCGTTGTTGAGTGACGCGCTGGCACGCCACGGCGACTTTTCTTCGACCTGCAGGTCCACATCCATCGTGCCCGGCACCTGGCCTTCGCGCACCAGCGGCATCACCTGGCGACGCCCGCCCTCATTCAGCGCGGTCAGTTCTTTCTGGGCCTGGTCGAAGTCCGGCACCTTGCCTTCCGCCAGCGCTGGTACGCGTTCGCGGATGCGCTCGGGCGATTCGTGCTTCGTTCCCACGACCCGCAGCTGGCCGATCGGTGTCTGCTGTACCTTCAGCAGCACTACGCCACCACTGACCTGCTGCTCGGGAAGCTCCACGTAGACCGACTGGTAGCCCGCCTGCTGGTACAGCGCATTGACTGCATCGCGTGCCTTCTCGACATCGGCCAGGGTCTTTCCCGGGCCGAGGAAGGGCTCGACCGCGCGCTCGATCTGGCGCGGATCGAGCACGGTATTGCCACGTACGATGTATTCATTGATGTTCACGCTGGGCGCAGGCGCTGCCTCCTGCGCGAACAACGGCAGCGGCATCGCGGCCAGGGCCAGCACCAGGGGATGCAGGCGCAAGGGAAGGCGGACGGTTCGGCACGGAACAGGAGTCATCGAAGGCATCGCGACGTATCGAAGGTAATGGCCATGGAGCGGCGCGTGGGTCTACCAACAGGACGTGCACGTCGCGTCAAAACCGCCAACAGTTTTATGACAGCACTGTCATCTTTTGACAGCGCCGCAACGCACGCAGGCGGGCCCTGCCTTCGCCACACGTCTTCATTGCAGAACGTCGATTGCTGCGGGAGATTCGAGATGCGTGAATCATTGATGGTGGAACTGCGCGCTGCCCTCACCCTTGCGTTGCTGCTGGCGTTGGCCCCGGTTCTCGCCGGAGAGGCGAAGAAGCAGGAAGGCGCCGCGCCCTGCGTCGAAGTACAGGTCAATGGCGAGCGCATTCCGGCCTGGGACTGCCTGCAGCGCAAACTTGCGCCGGCATCGAAAACGGCGAAATCACCGGCGCTGCCGGAGGCCGAACGCCTGATGCGGCAGCCCGGCAACCAACTGATGCAGTACAACCTGGAAGGCACACGACAGCGCATGGGCGATGCCTTTGGTCGTTCGGTGGTACCGCAGCGCCCGGCGCGCTGAGCCTGCACAGTCGCGGTGCAGAGCCCCAGCCCGGCAGGATTCTGTAGCGTCGAGCCATGCTCGACTGTTCTTCCAGGAGCAGCCGAGCGTAGGCTCGGCTCTACAGTGCAACCGGCACGATGCCATCGATCGGCACCGGCGGCAGCTCAGGCACCGGCAAGCTGCGCGATTGCCCTGCCTGGTTCAGTTCCACCGCGCTGGCACTGATGCTTGCCAGCACCGTGCAGGGTCCGAGTCGTTGGCCGGGCGCATACGCTTCCGCCGGGCGTCCATCCACCGAGAGCAGGGCCAATGGCGCATGGTCACCGGCCATCACGCCCAGCACCACCACCTCAGTCTGCACTGCACCGGGGGACAGCAGCCGCACCAGCGGCAGGCTGGCCACTGCATCGAACATCGGCCGTACCGGCGCCACGGCCTTCGCCTCGCTGGCCGCGGCCGCTGGCGCCACGGCAGACAGGGTGACACTCCAATAGGCCACCACGGCCAGCAGCAGCGTCGCCGCCAGCAGGGTCAGTATGCGATTGCGATCCCAGCGCCTGCCATCCATGTTCCACACCGCCACCACGTTCGTGTCCGCCTACGCTAGCAGCTGTGGCTGACGCTTTTGTTTCATCATGTCGGCCTACGCTGGCAGGTATCGACCCGGACAGGAGGCAACGTCGATGCAGCGCGTGCCGCGTGGTTTCACCCTGCTGGAACTGATGGTGGTGCTGGTGATCATCGGCATCTGCACGGCCGGAATCGGGCTGGGCCTGGGCAGCCTGCTCGACCCGGGCCGGCAGCTGCGACAGGAAGCCGAGCGGTTGGCGCAGCGCCTGCAGGTGGCGCGCGATGAGGCGCGCATCGATGGCCGCCCCCTGCGTTGGCAGGCCGACGCCAACGGCTATCGTTTCAGCCGCCGCGAAGGCAGCGGTTGGGTGACCGTTGAACACGATGATCTGCTGCGACCGCAGAAGTGGCAGGCAACGGGTATCGCGGTGCAGCCCGCCAACCCCATTGAGCTGAGCCCGGAGTGGATCGGTATCGCCTGGGAGCTTGGATTGTCGCTGGATGGTCGCAAACTGCGTCTTCGTGATGATGGCAGCGGACAGTTGCAGGTCGTGCAATGAAGCAGGCGGCACGCGGATTCACCCTGATCGAAGTGCTGATCGCATTGGCGATCGTATCGATTGCATTGGCGGCGGTGATGCGCTCGGTGGCAGTGGCGACCGACGATCAGTCACGGCTGCGTGACCGTCGCCTGGCACTGTTGTGTGCGCAGGATCGCTGGCAGGAACTGCGCCTGAGCGGACAGGCACCGCAGTATGACCGGCAGCGCTGCGTGCAGGGGCGCAGCAGCTTCCTGGTGCTTCAGCATCTGGGCACGGGCAGCGACGGCCAGCCGCAGCTGGAACTGAGTGTGGTTGCCGAAGATGCTCCCCGGCAGTCGCTGGCGCGGATGCAGTTGCCATGGACGGCGGCGCAATGACGCGCGCCGTGCGCGGTTTCACCCTGATCGAGGTGATGATTGCGATCACCATCATGGGCGTACTGGCACTGATCTGCTGGCGGGCGCTCGACAGCGTGGCCAACAGCGACCAGCGCCTGCGCCAGGCGGATGCCGAGACCACGACGGCGCTGCGCGTGCTGCAGCAGCTCCAGCGTGATATCGAAATGCGCGCAGACGATGCGTTGATGAATGGTGCAGTGCGGCCGGCCGATCAACCGCAGCGGCTGCTGCCGCCTTCGCTGGTGAGCGAGCGGCATCCGGATGGGAGCTTCGCGCTGGAGATCACCCGCAGTGTCGGCAGCGATGGGCTGCGCTGGCAGCGGGTGCGCTGGTGGCGGCAGGGAAGTACGCTTTGGCGGGCCAGCGGCGCAGCGACGGATCGGTATCCCCTGCCGGCGCCGGATCTGTCGAAGGGCATTGCCGTGGCGCGCGAGGTACAGCGGTTCGAGGTGCGGGCATGGCAGCCCGGTGCCGGCTGGGCGCCGTTGCCGAGCGAAGGCGAAGTGCTGCCGGCCACCGGGCTGGAACTGCGGCTGGGCCTGCGCGATGGGCGTGGGCCGTTGAGTTACCGGCGGGTGCTAGAGCTTTAGGATTCTTCCCAGGCAAAGCGTCCACGCACGGCGTGGATCTACGGTGGGTGCCGACCGTGCCTTGGTGGGTGCCGACCGTTGGTCGGCATTGTTGTTGGCTCCGGAATCCGCGCATTGCATGGATCCCCCCGCCTGCCGCCGGGCACTCTCCTGCACCCGGCGGCGTTGTGTCGGTGGTCCTCACCGCTGATGGCCGCTCCCTGCCCTCCGTGCCGTCCTGGCTGGGGCCGCCACCGCTCCGTGGCGGCTGGCCCGATGCTGTCCGTTCTTCCGGCCCGATCGCATCCACGCAAGGCGTGGATCTACCTTGGTGCCGACCGTTGGTCGGCACGCTTGCAAGAGGCCTACCGGCGCTGCGTGCCCTCGTCGCGACTTGCCTGCGGGAACTGGAAGGCACTGTTGGCGTCATAGCCAGCGTTGGCAGTATTGCCACGCGCCGGCGGGTTGATGCTGCTGGTGCCGCTGCCGAAACCGAGGATCTGCACACTGATCACCGATGGCTGGTTGCGCCGCGCATCATCCTGGCTCTTGCGCATCACATCCTGTGCCGCTTGGCTGGCGCTGTTGGCTGCTGCACTGGCCGAGGCCAGCGCGTTGACGTTCACCGTGGCCAGCACGGGCAGGCCCTTGCTTTCACCCTGTACCTGGATGTTGGCGGCGTTGAGCACCTGCAGCGCGGCCAGGTTGATGTTGCCCGAGACGCGGATGCCCGCTTCGCCCGCATCGATGGTGCCCAGCGGCGCGATCAGATCGACGTCGCCCGGTCGTACTTCGGCAATGGGGTTCAACGTTGCGATACCTGCACCACTGGCCGGGGCCTGCGGCGACAGGATCACGTTGCCCCAGCCGTCATAGACGCGACGCGGTGGCGTGTACAACAACGTGGTCTGCGAACCACGACCGGCATTGATGTCACCCTGCTCCGACCAGGCCAGAATGTCTCCGCCGAACGTTGTCATCACCCGAGACAGCCCCAGCAGAACGCTGTCCTGGCTGAACAGACGGATGTCACCCTGCCCCTGCGTCACCAGCCCGGCACTGGCCGGCGGCACCACACCCTGCACACCCACCACGATCTGTCCGCCCGGCGCCATCAGCTCGATGTTGCCGCCGGCTTCGGTACGCACGCCGGAGCCTCCGTACATCAGGATGTCGCCGGTGCGCTGGATCGTCGCCCCCGTCGCATCCTTGTCCGGCATCAGCGTGGCGATGGCCTCGCGGCCACGGAGGTACGAACCGAAACGCGGACCTTCGGCATCGGTGTACTCGCGGCCACCTTCACGCAGTTCGGCGTAGTAGACCTGGCGCAGGAAGATGCGCTGCTGTTCCTGCGGCAACGCATCGAACGCAGCCAGCGCCGCGTCGCCATCGGCGGCCATGCCGAAGCGTTGCTGCAGCCACTGCTTCAGTTCCTGGTCGTAGACCTTGACTGCCCTGCCCGACTGCGATGCCAGCGATTGCGCGGGATCGGCCAGATTCGCAGGATCCAGATAGCGGGCACGCAGGGCCGCGAAATCGATCTGCTGGTTGCCGGCCGTCAGCGCGATGCTGGCGCCGGGACGGGTATCGCCCTGCACGATGCCACCGAGGCTGACGATGCTGCCCGCATCCTCCTGGCGCAGCTGGCGACCGGCACTGATCTCGGTGTTGCCGGGGCCGGCGATGGTCGCGTTCAGATGCACGATGTCGCGGCCCGCCGCCACCACCGTGATGTCGGTGGGCGCGGTGTTCAACGCGGTCATCGACACCCCGAGGATGTCCCGGCCTGCCCGCAGTTGCACGGCGCCGGCGGCCTCGAACCAGTTCAGCTGCGTGCGCTGCCCCCCGTTGGGAGTCAGCGTGCGTTGGGCGCCGGTGGCCAGACCGATGATGTCGCCCTGCACCGCGTAGAAGCGGCTCGGTGCCAGTGCCGCAGAGACCGTGGACAGCGGTGTACTGGGGCCGAAGGCGAACAGCGGAAGCGATGCCTGCGGCGATGCAATGTTGCCGTCCACCGACAGGTTGTGACGCGAGCGGGTCACATTGCCGCTGGAATCCCCCTGCTCGGCCATGAATGCAGGGTCGAAGGCTCCCGGCAGGCGCGCGTCGCTGGCGGAGCGCGCGATCTGGGTCGCGCCACGCTGGGCGAAGATGCCGCCACCGGCCAGGACGTCCAGCCGTCCTGTCGCCGAGGGTGCCAGCAGGATCACATCCTGCGTCCCCGGCGTGGTGCTGATCCGGTCCAGCTTGACGTCGCCCCGCGCAGCAACGGCGCTGAAGCGCGAAGGATAGAGCCAGTAGTTCAGCAGCTCCTCCCGGCTGCCCGGTGCCAGCGCAACCTGCTCGGGCCACAGATTGCTGCCGGTCACGTTCTCCGGCCCGGCCAGGCCCGGCGCCAGGTCGCCACCGGCACTGAACAGGTCCACGGCGGTCGTGTCGGTCCACAGGGAGAACCAGGTGCTGCCCGCAGCGCGGCTGCCGTTGTCCTGCACCACCGCGCTGTAGTTGGCCAGTGGAACCCGACCGGCATCGGCGACGCCGCCGAGCACGACGTCACCCCGCGCCTGCAGCTGCGCGACCGCATCGCCCAGCACCAGCACCGGCCCGCCCATCGGGCGAGCGGCGTCGGCGGCGAACAGATCGGCCGCACGCAGCTGGCCCAGCGTCGCGTAGCTTTCCAGGGTGACGCCCATTGCACCGATGCGTCCCGCATCCAGCTGCAGGCTGCCACGCAGATTGCTGAAGGTACCGTTGAGGTCGAGATTCTGTCCCGCCCTGGAGGCATTGAGGCTGGAGAACGTCGCCCGCAGATTCGGATTCAGTGCGCCACCGATACGCAGTTGCAGGTCGCCGCCGCCGGTCAGGTGCAGCTGGCCATCGCTGACCCGGCCGGTCGATCCCACCGCCGCGATGATCGCACCCGAGCGCGGTGCGATCGTCGAGTCCAGCGCGTCACCTATCGCATCGCGCACGCCGGCGTCACGCCCGGCCTCCAGCGTCAAGTTGCCGCCGCCCAAGGTACCGAAGCCGGTGAAGCCGACCATCCGCGGAGAGGCGCCAGCAGCAGCGGACACGTTGGTGTAGGCGCCAAAGTTCACCCACCAGCTGGTCGGCACCGGCTCCACACCGGTGGTGCTGCCGGTTCCCTGCCGCCACAGCCAATTGCCGACCGCGGCACTGGAGTACAGCGCCCAGTCGCGCTCGCTGGTGCCCGACTCTGCGCGCCCGGTCCAGACGTCACCGACGATATCTCGCCCGGCTTCGACGCGCAGGTTGCCGCCATGATCGGGATACCAGGCCTGGTAGCCGGCCAACGCGGCATCATAGCTGCCCGGCACCAGGTTCGGACCCAGCAGTGCCGTGTTCCTGGGGGCTGCTGCACGGGGCGAATTGAAGGCAGCGTCGCGGCCCTCGCCCAGCGTGGTGGGAATGCCCGCCGTGTACACACCGAAGCCGGACTTCATCACGACATCACCGGCAGCGAGCAGTTCCAGGTCCCCCTTGCCGGTGCGCAGCACGCTCCAGGCCGGCGTGCCCGCGCGCTTGCCGTAAGTTGTCACTTCGGTCTGCGTGCCACCGCCGGCGCAGTAGCTGGGTGCGGTGCTGCAGAACTGGTCTTCGGTCATGCCGAACATCGCCGCGAAGTCCTTCGCAGGGGTGCCCACGTAGGACTCGTCACCCCAGTAATCCAGCGAGCCCTGCGCGGCCACCTGGCGGGGGGCCGGGCCGCAGTAGTCGGCCGACATCGCGCAGAACTCATCTTCGGTGAAGCCGTACATGTCGGCCAGCTCCGCGATCGGACGGCCCGCATAGGAGGTGTCGCCGATCCAGTCCAGCGATGCCCGCTCGGTCAACGCACGATCACCCACCCAGATGATTTCGGTCTTGACCGTACCGATCGAGCCCTGGTGGGTGTCGGCCAGCACCACGCTGCCTTCGCTGCCCCAGCGCCGGCTGCGTGGATCGGCTGCGCCGGAATCGGCACCGGCAACCACGGTCAGGTCCCAGGAGGTGGTGCCCTCGGCCAGCATCGGCGCCAGCGCCCAGTTGCGCCCCTGGTTGCCGTTGGCATCGGCCGGCCGCAGATTCACCGGCGTGTCGCCGGGCAGCTCCACCTTGGTCAACGATGGGATGTACGCGCCCACCTTGAGCTCGACTTCCCGCGCCAGGCGCAGCGCAACCGGCAGCACCGCGCCGGCGGGCCACTCCTGTGCCGCCATCTGGACCGCGCTGCGCAGGCGGAAGCCGGCGCCCAGCCGCGCGCCGGCCGCCAGCACCAGCGGCTCCTGCAGCACGGTGCCCGCCGCCAGCGTCTGCCCGGACTGGGTGGTCACCGCCGCACCCAGCACCGTGCCCGCAGGCAGGCGCAGGGTCTGCGAGATCACCATCGGCGCGGGCAGCACGGTACCGACCGGAAGCGTTACCGATTCGACCGGCACGTCATAGTTCAGGCGGGTGCCGGCCTGGAACTCGGTGCCCGGCTGCAGCTTCACCCCGTCCACCGGCACCACCAGGTCGCCACCGAAGGGGGTGTGCCCGGCGCTGCCATTGCGAGCCTCATACAACTGCCAACCGCCCTCGTCCGGCGTGGACGGCGGCGGTGCGAAACCATCATTGATGCTGCCGTGCACGTTGATGTTGCCCTCCGCGCGCAGCACCAGCGACGCCGACTCGCCGAAGCCGCGCCGCGCCGGATCACTGCGATCGGCATCGGGCCCATAGCGGTAGCCGGACAGGTCGATGTCACCGGATACGGTCAGGTCACCTCCGGGATTGGCCTCGCTGCGGCGGGCGAGGATCTGCACGCCCGGGCGCAGGCGGTGCGCGCCCAGCGCAGCCGTGCGTTGTCGGAGGTCCGCATTGGCCAGCGCGCCGTCCATCCACGTGCGGTTGTCCGGATCGACGATCTGGTCCAGCCATTGCTGAGTGACGCGCTGCGCGCGGTTGCCGTTGATGTCGACACTGTCCGCCAAGGGGGCGTCCTCATAGCGTCGCACCGCATTGACCTGGATATCGGCCGCACCTTCGACGCGCAGTCCGCTGGCGACCGTTATCGCCGCATCGTTGCTGCCGATGCGTGGCGCATCGATCTTCAGGGTGCCGCGGGCCACGCCGTCGTTCTGCCCGCGGCCGCCGCCCGCCGCCACAGCCGTGCCCGCGCGCAGGTCCATGTGGGCGCCGGCGCCGATGTCGATCCCGCCGGCGGCGCTGCCCAGTTCGATCGTAGCCCGGTTCGGGCTGTCGATGATCTTGCCCTGGCTGTCCACGCGCAGGCCGGTGCCATGCGTATCCAGCGTGCCCTCCACCTGCAGACCGTCACGTGCGTACAGGCGGATCGCACCGACCTGTTCGCCGCTGGCGTCGATGCGCCCCGCTACGCGCAGGCTGCCTGCGTCGAGGCTGATGTCGACCCTACGCGCCTTCACCTCGTCACCGATCAGCAGATCACCCTCGCCGATCCGGAACGTGCGCCCGCCGGTGACACCTCCTGCGTTCAGGCGCTGGTTCAAGCCTGCGAAGTCCTGCAACGTGCCGGCGCGAACCACGAGGTCTGCGCCGCCGTAAGGCACCACGGTGCCACCTGCGTCGTAACGTCCACTGGCAGCCCCCTCGATGCCGCCGGCCAGATCGACCCGCCCGGCCAGCGCGTTCACCGTCAGCCGTCCGCCGCGGTTGTTGCGCGCCGAGAGATCGATGCGCGAGGCGGCATCAGTGCTGACGTCCCCCGTATCGCTGGAAAGGAGCACGTCGCCGCCCCAGCTGTACCTGTCCACGTCGTACAGCGTGACCCTGCGCCCCGCCAGGTCCAGCGCCGCCTGGCTGCCGAGCGCGATGCCTTCGCGCGCGCTCGCTGACAGCCGGCCAGAGGCCAGTGCGATCGAGCTGTCCAGCGCGATCCGCTGCGCATCGATGCTCAGTTCGCTGCCCAGCGCGTCGCCGCCGGTCGTGCCGCGGCCGCCCTGCAGACGGAAGTCGCCGCCGGTCCGCACCCGCAGCTGCGCACCGGGATCGGCCGTCAGCAGCGGCGTGTCGATGCCGATGCTGCCACCGCTGTACTGCCAGCCCTTGTCCGCGAGATAGTCGCCGCGCTGCTGGTACACGTCCAGCGTGCCCAGCGCGGAAAACAGCAGCTGCCCGGACGCGCTGAGGTTGAGGGCGCTGAAGCCGAGTACCTGACGGTTGGCAGGCACCTCGGAGCTGGGACGGCTGAACGGGGCGCGCGCCAGCTGCAGGTTGCGGGTGACGATGTCCAGCTGCCCCGCGCCGAGCCGGTCCACCATCGGATCGGCCGGCGGCACCGACGCATCGCTGCCCGGCGCCTGCGTCGCCGCCAGCGAACCGTCCCAGACCAGTGTGTCCACCAGGATGCGCGCACGGTCGCTCGCCGCACCATAGCCATGGATGGCCTGCGCGCCCAGTACCAGCGTCTGCAGGCCACCGCGGCCGGTGGCACTGTCGCGCGCATCCAGGTCGACGCTGCCGAAGACGTTGACCGAATCCCGTGCGACCAGGCTCAGCGTATCCAGCGCCGGTGCGCCGGTGGCATCATTGCCGCGCAGCAGCTGCTGCAGCACGGACTGGTTCATGGTCATGCCATTTGGCAACGCCCCTGCGGCCGCCGCCTGCGCGATCGCCTCGGCGCTGCCGAGGTTGAGCGCCGCCATGCTCACGCCAAGCTGGCGCGTGCCATAACGGGCGGAATCGCGCATCTGCAGCACACCATCGGTGGCCACCCCGATGCTGCCATCGGACACCAGCCGTGCCTCGCCTTCGCAGTCGGTCTGGCAGCCGCCGATGTCGATCGCGACCGGCCCGGCCGCCACACCGGTCGTACCGGTGATCAGGTTCAGGCGCTGGTTCGAGACGGCCAGCAGGCCGCCATTGACCTGATAGGGCACGGTCGGCGCGGACGCGCTGTCGCGTGCGAAAGACAAGGTGTCGAGTGTCGCCCCGGCTTCGACCAGGATGCCGCTGCCACCGGACGCCGCAGCCACCAGTATCTCCGGCGCCTGCAGGGTCGCACCGGAGCGGATCGCCACATCGCGCACCGAGCCGGACACCGCCACCAGCGAAGCCGACTCGTTGAACTGTCCGCCGATCACCATGCGTTCCGGCCGCAGCGCATTGAGTGCGTCGTCGGTGAAGGTCGCGCCGCGATCGTGCGCCTGCGACGGACTGCCGGCAGCAGCGACCTCCAGCGAACCCACGGCCGGGCTGGCGAGCGTGGCGACCAGGGTACCGCCGCGCCCTTTTTCATTGGCCGCGGAGAAACGCGCCGTGCCGGCGAAGTCGATGGCCGCGATTCCCTCGCGACCAGCGCCTTCACCCAGTGCCAGGGTCAGGCCCAGCGCATCGATGGTCTGCCAGCCGCGCGCCTCGCCACGACGGTCGGCGGTGGCCTGCACGAAGCTGTTGTAGCTGGTTTCGTTGTAGCCGGAATGCCGGCGTACCACCGCCGCCGGCGTCAGCAGGATGTCGGTGAGCAGCGGCGACGCCACCCCGCCCAGTGCCGATCCCTGCCGGCCGGACACGCGCCAGGTACCGGTGCCGGTCTGGATCGGCTGTGGCACGCCGGAGGTCCCCGTCGCGCCCAGCTCGACGCGGAATGCACCCGGCTGCAGCGCGAAGCTCGCCGGCAGCAATGTGTAGGTGCCCGCAGGCAGGCCGGGAACGCCGGCGGGTACGGTGATCTGCTGGCCCACCGCTGGAGCAGCGAAACCATCATCACTGCTGGGTGCGAAGCTGCCGGCACGTCCCGGCACGATCGCGTACACCGGGTTGCCGGAGGCACTGAACGCATAGCGCGGGTTGGCATCGGCCAACGCGGTGCGCAGCACGTCGACGGAGCCACCGCGGCCTGAGACGAATGCCGCGCCGGTCAGTTCGCCGCCACCTGACACGTCCAGCAGCGCACCGGCATGCACATCCACGTCGTTGGCGGTAAGGGTCACGCCATTGGACGCAATGCCGGCCGGCGTCAGTGACTCCAGGCTGCTGCTGCCCCTTCTCCACGACACACCGTCCACGGTACCGCCGTAGGGCAGCGCCAGACCTGCGCCACTGGTGGAGGTGATGCTGCCCGGCAGCAGCTCCACCCGGCTGGCACGTGTGCCGCCCAGGACCAGGCCGCCCAGCTGCAGCGCCCCCATCGGCGCCTGCACGTTGCCGCCCTGCTGCACGGTGGCTGCCACCAGCTGCAACGCGCCCAGCGCTGACTCGGGCGGAGTGGTCGCCGCCGTACCCGTACCCCGGATGCGCAGCACCGCATCCGGATCTGACCAGTATCCGGGCGTCGCCACGGTCGCCGCAGACGCACCCGCGACCAGATAGCCCGTCGCACCGGAGGTGGGGTACAGCCGGGCGGCACTCACGTCCATCGACCCGCTCGCCATCAACGCACTGATCGATCCGCCGTTGGACACCGCGTTGAGCAGCCGCACGTCGCTGCGGCTGTCGAGCACGACCTGGTTGAAGCCGGGCAGCCAGGTGACATCACGGATGTCGATCAGATCAGCCCTCGCCGACAGCACGTGGTCGCCTTCCGCAGCCGACGCCACGGTATCGGTGACCACCAGGTTCTCACCCGGCAGCGACTGCCAGTGCGACTGTGCCAGCAGCAGGTGCGGAGCACTCAGCGAAATGCCGCTGGACTGCGGTGCTGCCAAGGCCATGCCGAGGCTTGACTGCCCCTGTCCGTACATGCGCAGGCTCTGGCCCATGCGCAGGTCGACATCGCCCTCCGCGCGGACGTCACCGAATACGGACAGGGTGTCGAAGCCACCGGCCTGGATCTGCTCCACCGACAGCGCCGCGTGCCCATACTCCAGCCGGTCCGGCAGCACCGCGTCGGCCGGGCTGCGCTGGCTGAGCGTAATGCCGCGCGCGCGCAGCACCTCCTCGCTCGCGCCGCGCGCATGAACGCTGCCACCAAAGGCCACGCCCAAGGTGCCGCCGTGCGCGCCACTGCCGCCGGCAGAGGCATCCATTGAGCCGTCCAGATACAGAGCGTTGGCCGAACGCAGCACGATCTGCCCGCCGTCGCTGTCCACCCGGGTGCGCCCCTTCCCGTCGACATCCAACGGCGCCGAGGCGCCCGCTGCCCGCAGCTGCGCGCCACGCTCGAGCACGACGAAGGCTTCAGGCGGACGGTTGTCCACCGACGCGGAGCTCTCCCAGTCGAGCGCGCCGCCGATCTCGATGCGCCCCCCCGCCCGCACCTGTCCCTGCAGGCGGCCACCGGCGTCGGCCAGTGACACCGCATCCGCACTGGCATCCAGCAGCGCACCGTCGGCGAACCGCCAGGTCCGCTCGCTCCGCTGCCCGGCATAGAGCGTGGTCGGCAGGCGCACATCGTCGATGCTGATGCGTCCTCCCTGCGCACGCAGCGTGCCTTCCACATCGATGTTGCCGGCGCCGAGCAGGGAGATCGCCTGCCCCGGGTCGACCTCGATCAGTGCGGCCTTGCCCACCCGCAGGTCGCCGCCGACGCTGTTGCGATCCGAGCGCAGGCTCACGCTGGCACCGCTGCGCTGGCGGACCAGCCCGCTCATCGGATCGGCACTGTAGAGCGGTGCCAGCCAGCTCTCCAGTGCCTCCTTCCGGTCCGTCGCGACGCGCGCGTCTGCGGTCATCCGAAGGCCCGGCATGCGCGCTGCCAGCTGCGTGCCATCGGCAACCTCCAGCCCTTGATGGCCATTGATGTCGTACTGGGCAAAGCCACTGCCGAACAGGCCGGCATCCACCTGCAGCGCTGCTGGGTCCGCCGGATCCGCATCGCCCACCCGCACCCGGCCACCGGTGCCCAGCGAGAACGTGCCGCTGCCCTGGCCACGGCCGCTGAACCGGCTGCCCTCGCCCAGCTGCACCCGGCCGCTGCCGTCCGTTGCAACCGTGCTGCTGTTCGCCTGCAGGCTGATGCTGCCCCCTGCGCCGATACGACCTTTGCCGCGCAGGTCCAGCGCGGCGCCGGCCTCGACGTCGACCGTCGCCCCGGCACCCACCCTCACGTCATGGCTGTTGCTCAGGCTCAGACGGCCGCCATCCGTCCAGGCACCACCCGCATCCAGTGGCACCCCCAGCGCTGCATTGCTCCATTCACCGGAGAGATCGATCCGCGTGCCGTCGGCAATGGCGGTGCGGGCGCGGCCATCGTGCAGCAGCGCCGTCGGCCGGCCCTGGACATCCAGCAGGTTGCCCGCCGACAGCTGGCCGCCGGCAATGCCGATGTCGCCTGCCAGTTCCACCTCGCTGCCGGTCAGGTTGAGCTGTCCACCTGCCTGAAGCCGGAGGTTGCCGTCGATGCGGATGCGATCGGCGGTCGCCAGGTCGATCCGTCCCCACTGCTGGGCACTCAGCGCTGCGATATCCAGCCACACCGTGTCACGCCGCTCCTCGTTGACCGGCGCCAGCAGTGACCATGCCGCCTTCGTCGGCGCCTTGTCATCCAGGCGCACATCCGAGCCGAACACACCACTGCGGCCCTGGCCGTCGTAGCGCCCCAGGTACAGCTGCGCATTGCGCGCGACCGCCGTCTGCGCCTGCGCATAACCGTCCAACGCGGTATCCGGCCTGCGGTTCTGCTGCGCGCCCTGGAAGGTGGCAGTCTCAACCTGCCCATCCAGCACCGCGGTCGGTGCGGAGATGATCAGGCGTCCTGCATCGCGGCCGACCGTGTATCCGTTATCGACACGCTGCGCCGCGAATACAATCGGATCACGGAAGGTCTCGGTGATGCCCCAGCGCTCCTGCTTTACTTCATGGCCGCTGTACAGGCCATCGAACAGCATCTCGCCCGGCGCGTCGTCAAGGCGGTAGACCTGGCCATCGACGCCGCGCACCCAACTCTGCCGGATCGCGCCGCTCTGCACATCCAAGCTGCCACCGGCAAGGTTGATGCGTGAACCGCCGTGCGTGATCACTTCCCTGCCGCCCAGCAGGACGGTGCCTCCCTGCGCGGCCCATTCGCCGATCGAGTGCCCCTGGTTGTCGAGATAGCCACCCACTTCCAGCAGGCCGCCTGCAGCGTACCAACGCTCACCCTCGTAGCCCCCGGTACCGGCCGGAACGTGGACGAGCCTGCGGCGGTCGACCCAGACTTCGCTGCTGGTCAGCTTGCCGCTGTCGCGGTTGTCCAGGGCATCGCGCAGTTCGTTGCCCTGCACCTTGACCTGGACATTGTTGCTCTCCATCGACACCTGTACGCCCACTGCGCCGGACACGTCCACGCGCGCGGCGTCGTCTACGTAGCTGCGAGCCGCCGCATCGGCGATGATCTGGCCGCCCGTGGCAACCGTCAGCGAATCCGCGCTGAAACGGATGTTGCCACCCGAGACGATCTCCACCCGCGACTGGTCGCGGCGATCATTGTGCTGGGACAGATTGTCGAAGGTTGCCGAGCGAGTGCCAGCGCGGATCGCGTCCTGCTCTGCCGACTCCTTGATGAGGCTGTCACGCTGCGTATCCAGGACCGTGGCCTTGCCATCGTCCTCGATCAGCACCGCCGTGGTGGCTCCATCGGCAAGCGTGACGCTGCTGCCGGTATCACTGGCCGAGGCCAGAAGATGCACGGTGCCGCGCTGTGCCAGCGTGGTGCTGGCCACGGCCACACCGGCCTGCTCCACACTGCGCCCGGCCAGAGTCACGTCACCCTCGAGCGCGCGTATCAGGCCGGTGTTGCGCACGCTGCCAGCCGTGCTGCCAGCGATGAAGCGCGGCGCGATTTCATTGCCCCGGGTGGTGGAGCTGGTGTTGGTCGCCGTACCCACGCCACGCCGGATCACGAAACTGTCACCGGCAGCAAGCTGCGCCTGGCCCTTGCGCGCCTCGATATGACCAGCATTCTCCACGCTGTGCCCAGCCAGCAGCACGTAGCCACCGCCGCGCGTCGCACTGGTCGGCTCATGGGTCGCGATGCGGGCGCCCTGCTCCACCATCACCTTGCCAAATGCATCGCTGAGCGCGCTGCTGCTGGCGTCGGGGCTGTACAGGCCATTGTCGCGGAACTGCGCATCGCTGATCCGTGCTGCAGCCGCCAGCAGATTGCGTACATTGACCTGACTGTTGTTGCCGAACACCACCCCGTTGCGGTTGGCCACGAACACCGTGCCATTGGCCTTCAGCTGGCCCAGGATCTGGCTGGGCCGCGCCTGCGGATCGTTGACGCGGTTCAGTACTGCCCAGTCAGGATTCTGCAGGAAGTTCAGCGTGGTGTTGCCGCCGATGTTGAAGGTCTCCCAGTTCAGGATCGCCTTGTCCGCGGTCTGCTCGACCGTGACCTGCACCCGCCCGTCGCTGCCCTGCGACTGGATTGCGTCGCGCGCATTGAGCCAGCCGCGGGTCAGCGGGTTCTGGTCGACGCTCAGGCCATCCTTGCCGAGGCCATCGGCAACGATGAAGCCAGCCTCGCGGCGCGCCTGCCGCGCCTGTTCCTGCAAGCGCTGCTGCAGGGCAATCGCCTGCGCCGCTGTACCGAGGTTGTCGATCGACTGCTGCAGCTTCTGCCGTGCTGCATCCTGCTGCTGGGCCGGCAACTGGAACTGGATCGGCACACCGTTGGGCATCCGGCCACTCTGTGCCGCGCTGCCCTGGGCCGCGCCCCGCTCGGCGAACCAGCCCGGGCTGAACGCCTGCTGCGCCTGGCTGGCCGGGGCCACCACGCTGCCCAGGGCGACCGCGATGGCCCACGCCATCGGATGATTGCGGCGCATCGGCGCGGCCGGATGAACAGCGGACGGGAGCGGGTGCGACATCGGAACCTCATCAACCTGGTGGGCCGCGGCTGCGGCGACGATCGGGGAGGCACGCGCAACGCATGCCCTGCCACTGATAGACGGTTCACGTGACACGAAGCCGACAGCGAAACACTGCGGCGGCGGCACCGTCGCGGAAATGGCGACGCCGGCCCAGGGCCGGCGTCGGGTCAAGCAGGATTCAAGCAGTGCTGCGGATTACAGCGGACGACCGATGCCGGCGCAGGTGCTGGGATTGTTCAGGCCGGCAGTGCTGCTGGCCAACACGAAACGGTTGCGGATCGCATCGCGCCACTTCTTGGGCAACGGGGCAAAGCCATGGCCGGTGATCGATGCCTCGTAGGCGGCCGGGTAGGTCGCCGAATAGTGGCGAGCCAGGAAACCTCTCAGCTTGTTGGCAACCGTCTGATCCTTGTAGCACTGACCAATCAACAGGTAGGTGTAGCCGATGATGGGGTAGATGACTGAAGGATTGCCCATGTAGGGAGCCCAGTTGGCAGGATCCTGAGCAGCGATGCCGGACGGAGGATCGAAAACAGTCAGGATGAATTCCCATTGCGCCCGATCCGGCGAGAAGCCTCTGACCTTTGCGACCTTGGTCGCATCGGTCAGGCTCGGGATCACGTCCGGCCCGGCGTAGCCGATACGGCCTTCAAACGCGTAGACAGCGTTGTACAGCGAGGTGTCCCCGGTGGCCGGAGCGGCCACCAGGAACCCCGGCAGGCTGCCGTTGGCATCGCGCTTGTAGAGGTCGGCGAAGGTCGACTTGATGGCGAACTTGCCGCCCGCCAGGTTCGAGGTCTCAGCCCGCTCACGGGCGCAGTTAGTGGCAAGGAATCGGGTGAGAATCTCGCTGGTTCCGCTGCTTTCCGGACGGTACACGACCTGGATCGGGCCGCTGCGGTTGGTGTCGATGGTCGACCAGTCGCTGATCGCACCCGAGAACACGCCGCAGATCTGCGCCACGCTCAGGTCCACCGCCGAACCGGCCTTGTTGAACGGGATGGTGACCGAGGTGGCCACCGACGGCACCTGGATCAGCGCGCCGTAGCGGTTGGCGTTGGTCGGCTGGTTGAAGTTGGTGGTGTAGGTACTCAGCTCGGCGCTGCTCAGCACCGAATCGCTGCCAGCGAAATGGACGGTGCCGGTGGTCGAGAACAGCGCCGAGTTGTTTTCCAGAAACGCCTTCTTGCCGGTACCCGATCCGGTCACGGCGTAGCTGAAGTTCGCCGGCAGGATGCTGTCGGCCGAACCCTTGTAGAGGTCGGCCGGCAGCGAGGCACCGCCGCCGGTAACGGTCTGCGCCGAGGCGGCGCCCACGGTAGCGAGCAGCACGGTAGCAACCAGCGCGGCCAGGGTCTTGTACTTGCTCATGATCTTCTCCTGAAGGGTTTACTGCGAAGGGAAACGCCAAGGGAGGTACCGTTACTGCACGCCTACTGTCATCTCCCAGCCCGCTGCATGAGGACACGTCCATCCTCATTCGTGCCTACGCGAGCTCTGCAGCGCAGCCCCGTGTTGCCGGACCGCCAACCGCAGCTGGAGGCGTCCGACGTCGTGCATTCGCCTGATGCGAGTGACCGCGCACTGGACCGCACTGGCGGCGGTGATCGGAGACACGCGCAACGCATGCCCTGCTACTGATAGACGGTTCGCGTGACATGAAGCCGACAGCGTGCAGCGGACCATGACGTTGCACGCCGCACGGCGGAAATGGCGACGCCGGCCATAGGGGCCGGCGCCGGGTCAAGCAGGGTTCACGCGGTGCTGCGGATTACAGCGGACGGCCGATGCCCGAGCAGGTGCTCGGATTGTTCAGGCCGGCCGCGCTGCTGGCCAGCACGAAGCGGTTGCGGATCGCATCACGCCAGGCCTTGGTTAGCGGGATGAAACCATGGCCGGTGATCGACGCCTCGTAGGCCGTCGGGTAGGTCGCCGGATAGTGACGGGCCAGGAAGCCGCGCAGGCTGGTGGCAACCGCCGAATCCTTGTAGCACTGGCCGATCACCAGGTTGGTGTAGCCGGCAATCGGATAGCCGGCCGACGGGTTGCCGAACACCGGCACCCAGTTGGCGGGGTTCTCGGCGGCGGTGCCGGTCGGCGGAGCGACGGTATCCAGGGTGGCCTGCACGCTCACCTGGTCAGGCGAGAAGCCCTTGACCTTGGCAACCTTGGTCGCATCGGTCAGGCTCGGGATCACGTCCGGGCCGACGTAGCCGATGCGGCCATCCGCCGCATAGACAGCGTTGTACAGCGAGGTGCCGCCCGTGGCCGGCGCGGCAACCAGGAAGGCCGGCAGATTGTTGTTGGCATCGCGCTTGTACAGGTCGGCGAAGGTCGACTTCACGGCGAACGTGCCGCCGACCAAGTTCGAGGTCGCAGCCGGCTCGGCCGCGCAGGCGGCAGCCAGGAAGCGGGTGAACATTTCGCTGGTGCCACTGCTCTCGGTGCGGTAGACCACACGGATCGGACCGCTGCGGTTGGCGTCGATGGTCGACCAGTCGCTGATCGCACCCGAGAACACGCCGCAGATCTGTGCCACGCTCAGGTTGACGGCCGAACCCGGCTTGTTGAACGGGATGGTGACCGAGGTGGCCACCGACGGCACCTGGATCAGGGCGCCGTAGCGGTTGGCATTGGTCGGCTGGTTGAAGTTGGTGGTGTAGGTGCTCAGCTCGGTGCTGCTCAGCACCGAATCGCTGCCGGCGAAATGCACGGTGCCGGTGGTCGAGAACAGCGCCGAGTTGTTTTCCAGGAACGCCTTCTTGCCGGTGCCCGAACCGGTCACGGCGTAGGTGAAGTTCGCCGGCAGGATGCTGTCGGCCGAACCCTTGTAGAGGTCGGCCGGCAGCGAGGCACCGCCGCCGGTAACGGTCTGCGCCGAGGCGGCGCCCACGGTAGCGAGCAGCGCGGTGGCAACCAGCGCGGCCAGGGTCTTGTACTTGTTCATGATCTTCTCCTGAAGGGTTTACTGCGAAGGGAAACACCAAGGGAGGAACGGTCACTACACGCCTGCTGCCGCCGAGGGCCTCCCAGCCCACTCTGCGGCGACGTGTCCATGCTGGTCCGCGCCGATGACAGGCCGCTTAAGAAACCTGTGGAAGATCAGAAAAAGGTGTGGAGGATTGTGTGGAGGAATCCAGCTGTCAGTAGATCCACGCCATGCGTGGATGTGCCGCCCATGCCGCGCGTCTGGTGATCCATCCACGCATGGCGTGGATCTACTGCACCAGTTGGTTCATTTCCATGATCGGCATCAGCACCGCCAGCACGATCGTCAGCACCACGCCGCCCATCACCAGGATCATGGTGGGTTCCAGCAGCGCGGTCAGCGCCATCGCGCGACGCTCGATCTCCCGCGAAATCGTCTGCGCAGCGCGATCCAGCAACGGCGCCAGCGAACCGGTCTTTTCGCCACTGGCCACCAGGTGCACCAGGATCGGCGGATACACCTTCTGTACTTTCAATGCAGAGCCCAATGCGGCGCCTTCGCGTACGCGCGCGGACACGTCGTCGGCGCAACGCGCCAGCAGCACGTTGCCCAGGGTCTGCCGCGCCGCCTCCAGTGCACGCAGCAGCGGCACGCCGGCATCGAGCAGGATCGCCAGCGTCGAGGCAAAACGCGCACTGTTCACGCCCAACACGAAGCGCCCGATCATCGGCACCCTCAGCAACAGCGCATCCCAGCGCAGGCGCAGCTCGGGCCGGCGCAGGGCCAGCCGCCAGGCCACCACCAGCGCAGCGATGCCCAGCCCCACCCACACGCCCCAGCTGCGCACGAAGGCGCTGGCCGCCAGCATCACCTGGGTCAGCATCGGCAGCGTCTGCCGCGCCTGCACGAACGCGGTCACCACCTGCGGCACCACGTAGCTGAGCAGGAAAATCACGATCGCCACCGATACCAGGCTGATCGCCGCCGGGTAGATGAAGGCGGTCAGCACCTTGGCCTGCAGCGCGTTGCGTTCTTCGATGTAGTCGGCCAGGCGCTCCATCACTCGCGCCAGGTCGCCGGAGTCTTCACCTGCCCCCACCAGTGCCCGATAGATCGGTGGGAAATCGCGCGGCCGCGCGGCCAATGCCATGGTCAGGCGCTGGCCGGCACGCACGTCGGCGCGTACCGCGGTGAGTGCCTGGGCCACGTGCGGGCGCTCGGCCTGCTCGATCACCGCACTCAATGCGCCTTCCAACGGCAGGCTGGCGGCCAGCAGACTGGCCAGCTGGCGCGTAGCCCAGGCCAGCTCGCTGGCGGACAGCCGGCGAGCCCCCCAACCACTGCCGGCACTGCGCGCCGCACTCACTTGCACGGGGGTCAGCCCGCGCCCGCGCAGCAGCTGGCGCGCTCCGCGCGGGCTGTCGGCGTCCAGCTGGCCCTTCTCGATGCGGCCCTGCGCGTTGGCGGCCTGGTAATCGAACAGTGCCATCGTCGCCTCAGTCGTCACCGGTGACGCGCAGGATCTCTTCCAGCGTGGTCACCCCGCTGTCGACCCAACGCTGGCCGTCCTGGCGCAAGGTCCGCATGCCGGCACGCCCCGCCGCCTCGCGCAGGGCGGGCTCGCCCTGCCCTTCATGGATCAGCGCACGCACGCGATCGTCCACCACGAACAGCTCGTGGATGCCGGTTCGCCCCCGATAGCCGCTGTTGGCGCAGGCCGCGCAGCCCACCGCGCGCCACACGGTACGGCCGTCGCCATCCACCTCGGCACGCCGGCATTGCGTGCACAGCCGCCGCACCAGCCGCTGCGCCAGCACGCCGCGCAGCGACGAAGCCAGCAGGAACGGCTCCACGCCCATGTCGGCCAGGCGGGTCACCGCCGAGATCGCATCGTTGGTGTGCAGGGACGCCAGCACGCCATGGCCGGTCAGCGATGACTGCACCGCAATCTGTGCGGTCTCCAGGTCGCGGATCTCACCGATCATGATGGTGTCCGGATCCTGACGCAGAATCGCGCGCAGCGCGGTGCCAAAGCTCATGCCGATGCGCGCGTTGACCTGGATCTGGCCGATGCCGGCGAAGTCGTACTCCACCGGGTCTTCCACGGTGAGGATGTTGCTGGTGCTGCTGTCGAGCTGGCCCAGTGCGGCGTACAGCGACGTGGTCTTGCCGCTGCCGGTCGGCCCGGTGATCAGCACGATGCCGTGCGGCTGCCGGATCAACCCGGTAAACGTGGCCAGGGTGTCATCGGCCATGCCGAGTCGCTGCAGCTGCAGCCGGCCGGCATCCTTCTCCAGCAGGCGCAGCACAGCACGCTCACCATGCCCCGTCGGCACCGTGGAGACACGGATATCCAGTGGCCGGCCGCCCACACGGATCGCGATGCGCCCGTCCTGCGGCAGGCGCTTCTCGGCGATGTCCAGGTGGGCCATGATCTTGATGCGCGACACCAGCGCCGCATGCAGTGCGCGCCGGGGCTGCACCATGTCGCGCAGCGTGCCGTCCACCCGGTAGCGCACCACCGAATGGGTCTCGAACGGCTCGATGTGCAGATCGCTGGCGCCATCGCGTGCAGCCTGTGCCAGCAGCGCATTGATCATGCGGATCACCGGCGCATCGTCCTGCGCATCCAGCAGATCGGTGACCTCCGGCATGTCCTGCATCAGCCGGTCCAGGTCGACTTCGCTTTCGGCGGCACCGACCACGGCAGCGGCATCACCGCCGTCACGGTACTGCTCACCCAGCCGCCGCTGCCAGGTCGCCGCATCCAGCGCATGAAACGGCAGCGGGCCATGCCGGCGGCGCAGCTCGGCCACGGCCCACGCCGCGGTGTCGGCGGTGCCAAGCAGAACCGGTTCGCCACCGGCCTCGGACAGCATCACGCCATGGCTGCGCACCCAGGCGTACGGCAGCGGCGCGGCGGCGCTCACGGCCCGATCACCAGTTCCGGCGTGTAGCCCAGCCCGCGCAGCTGCTGCAATGCCGGGTCCAGCGTCGCCGGATCGCGCGGCAGTCGCACGCGCAGGCGCTGCCCGCTCTCGCCCGGCGTCGCTTCGGCATAGGCCTGCAGGCCCAGTGCCCGCACCTGCGCCACGCCCTGGCTGGCACGTGCCGGGTCCAGCCCCTGCGCGAACTGCACCAGCTGCGCATTGCCGTCATCGGCCGGATACAACGCTGCCAGGCTGGTGTTCTGCAGCGGCTGGCCCTGCCCGTCGCGCGCATTGCCCTGGCCGAGTACAGACAGGTCCTGCGGCGGCAGCTGTGGTGCCGACAGCGCCGGCAATGCCCAGCTCTGTACCGGCTGCGCGCTGGCCTGCGCGTTGCGCATGTAGTCGTAGCGGTCGCGGGTCAGGCGCTGGCCGGCGGCGGGGTCACGCACCACGTGCGGGCGCAGGAACACCATCAGGTTGGTCTTGGAGCGCTTGCGCGTATCACTGCGGAACAGCGCCCCCAGCACCGGGATCCTACCCAGGCCCGGCACCGCATCACGGCCATGGCTGACGTTGTCCTCCAGCAGGCCACCCAGGACCATGATCTGGCCATCGTCCAGCAGCACGCTGGTATCGAGCGCTCGCTTGTTGGTGATGATGCCGGCGGCACTGTTGGCACTCTGCGCGTCGATGCTGCTGACTTCCTGGTAGATGTCCAGCTTCACCGTGCCGCCCTCGGAAATCTGCGGGCGCACCCGCAGCTTCAGGCCCACGTCCTCGCGCACGATGGTCTGGAACGGGTTGTTGCTGCCACCACCGCCGTCGGTGACGTAGCGGCCGCTGACGAACGGCACGGTCTGGCCGACCATGATGCTGGCTGCCTCGTTGTCCAGCGTCATCAGGTTCGGCGTGGACAGGATGTTGGCGCCGCCCTTGCTCTGCAGCGCGTTGGCCAGCGCTTTCATGTTGAGGATCTGGCCGACACCAGGCAGGTTGATGGTGCCGTCGATCACGCCGATCTTCAGGCCATCCTTGGGCAGCACGTCCAGCGTGGTACGCGCGCCGGTATTGAGCCCGCTGCCGCCGGTGGCACCACCGAAGTGGGTGCCACCAAAGGTGCGTCCATTGCCCAGCATCCACTGCACGCCCAGCTCAGCCGCGTCGGTCTGGTTGACCTCCACGATCAGGCTTTCCACCAGCACCTGTGCACGGCGCTGGTCGAGCTGGTCGATCACACGCCGCAGGTTGCGGTACACCGGCTCCGGTGCCGAGATCAGCAGGGTGTTGGTGGCCACGTCCGCCTGCACCGAGATGCCGTTCTGGCTGAAGCCGGTGCTTCCCGCATCGATCGGGTCACGGCGGCTCGGGTCCAGGCGCTGCGATTCCAGCGCATTGCCTCCGGTCTTGGCCTGCTGCGGCTGCGACGGCTGCGTTGGCGGGGAACGATTGGCGTCACCCGGCAGTGGCGTGATGCCTTCATTGCTACCCATCGCTGCTGCATCGCTCTGCCCGGCCACCACGCCACGCAGCACACCGGCCAGCTGGTTGGCCTGGGCATTGCGCAGGTAGACCACATGCAGGTTGCCGGACTCGTCCTGCGCGCGGTCCAGCTTCTCCACCAGCTGCCGCGCCAGGCGGGTGCGCCCGGGGCTGCTGGAACGCAGCAGCACGCTGTTGCTGCGCGGGTCGGCCATCACCACCACTTTCTGGGTGGGCTCGGCGCCCTGCGCATCCAGCAGCGGCGCGACCATCGCCGCGACGTCAACGGCAATCCCCTGCTGCAGCTTCACCACATCGGTGTCCATGCCGGCCGGCGTATCGACGCTGGCGATCACCCGTGCGATGCGCTCCAGGTTGTCGGCGTAGTCGGTGATCACCAGGGTGTTGTTGCCTGGATTGGCGGTGATCGGATTGTCCGGACTGATCATCGGACGCAGCACCGCCACCAGCGCCGCTGCGCTCTCGTAGCGCAGCGCGAAGGTGCGGGTGGTCACCTCACCGCCGGCACCACCAGTGCCGACGCGTCCTCCCAACAGCTTGGCATCGGCCTGCGGCACCACCCGGCTGACGCCGCCGTTCTCGACCACGGCGAAGCCACGCATGCGCAGTGCGCCCAGCAGCAACTGGTAGGCCTGGGTACGGCTGACCGGGCCATCGGAAACCACTGTCATCTTGCCGGTCACCCGTGGGTCGACCAGGAACTGGCGGCCGGTGAAGCGTGCGGCCATGCGCAACACGCCACCGATATCGGTGTCGACCAGGTTCAACTGCACCGGCTCATCGCGGGCGTCCTGCGCCAGCACCGACGCCGGTGCGTGGGCCATGCACACGATCAAGGCCAGTGCGGTACTGCAGGCAAGGCTGCGCATCGCCCTCATGGATGGGCACCCACGTTGAGCGCCATCACGATGTTTCCGGAAATCCGTGCCGCCGGCATGTTCGCATCCCCTGTGCGTGTCAGTTGCAGCTGCTGCAGTTCGATGGCCGGATCGGCCAGCACGGGCAGCAGCCAGTTCCACAGCGCGTCAGCGGGCACCGCGTGCACCTGCAGGTGCCAACGCCCGTCGCGCGCTTCGATATGCAGTCCGTCGGCGAGGCCGGCTGACTTGATTCCATCACGCAACCCGGCCATCGTCGGGCGCTGCCCCTGCGTCTGCTGCTGGCGCTCGCGTGCCTGCAGCAGTGGTGCCAGTACACGCGCCTGTGCCTGCAGCCGCGGTAGCTCGGCCTGCCAGTGCGTGCGCTGCTTCAGCAGCGGCTCCAGCCACAACGACCACAGACCCGCCACCAGCAGCGCCAGCACCATCACCCACAGCATCAGCCGCTCGCGCGGTGGCAGGCGTTGCCAGCGTTGCTGCAGGCCTGCCAGTCCCTCGCCCAGTCGCAAGGTTCGGGTGGTCACTGTCCAGCCCCGTTCACCCGCAGGCGTCCACCGGCTTCGCGCGTCAACTGCAGGCCCTGCGCCTGGACCGCTTGCTGCCAATGCTCAAGCCGCTGCGGATCATCGGCCAATGCCTGGGCATCGGCATCCAGCTCCAGGTACACCTGCCCGGCTTGGTAGTGCAGGCTGTGCACCTGCCCCGCCAGCTCCGGAACCGCGTGCAGCGTGCTGGCGATCTGACGTTGCAGCGCCGGCAACGGCGGCGTCGGCGGTGGAACCGCAAGCGCTCGCCTTGCCTGCAACACCGGGTCCACCACATCGGTGACCTCCGGAAAGCGTGCGCTGAACTGCCGTGCCATGCCCTGCTGCAGCGCCTCACCCTCGATCCGCCAACGCGAGACCTGCCACTGCAGGCCAAGTGCAGCCAGCAGCACCGCCGCCAGTGCCAGGCCGATCGCCAGTCGCGGCGCTTGACGGCCTGCGCCGGGCAGCGGCAATGACCAACCCGGCAACGGACCACAGGCCTGCTGTTCATGCGCAACGGCGCTGGCCGGCAGGCTGTCCGGCCACGCCGGCGGTACGCTGTCGATCCATTGCACGGCCCGCACCCCGGCCTGTTG
This sequence comes from Stenotrophomonas sp. GD03819, assembly GCF_029841665.1. NCBI lineage: Bacteria > Pseudomonadati > Pseudomonadota > Gammaproteobacteria > Lysobacterales > Lysobacteraceae > Stenotrophomonas > Stenotrophomonas sp. GD03819. Next base: position 7,600 of record NZ_JAOCEW010000001.1, on the reverse strand, counting down.
CAGGCGCACTGCCAACGCCTGCATCACCGCACAGGCATCACGTCCGCCATACCATTGAACGAAACCCCGGTCGCGCCCGCTGCGTACCAGCAGGTGCTCGCCGCTGACCTGCAGCGTGGCATGACCGTCCTGCCAGGGCAGCAGCAGCGGCGTCGGATACAGCGCCTGCAACCGCAGTGCACACGAAGCCAGCAGCTGCTGCGCCTGCAGGAGCGCCTGCTGGCCCAGCCAGGCCACAGGAACCGTGCCGTCCGTCGCCTGCACACCGTGGGCCAACGCGACCTCCTGCAGGTCATCCAGCAGCATCGCCTCCACCTCACCCTGCAGCGCCGACTGCAGACGGCGCCCGGACAACGGTGGCAACTGCAGTTCCAGCAGGATCAGGTCGTTCGGATCGAGGCAGGCATGCACCGCAGCCTGCGGATGGCGCAGGCCCAGCGCCGCCAGCGTGTCGCGGCCGTGAGCCAGCACCTCGCCCTTGTGCAGCTGCGCCCAGTCCACCGCGCTGTCGGCGCGCAGACACTCAAGCGCCGGCAAGCGCACCCGAAGCTGCACGGTCATGCGCCGATCCTCGTCCACACGCGTTGCACACGCACGCCATCGTCGCGGTACTCGCGCCAGAGCAGCGCGCGAAAATCAACCGCGCTGCCGTCAGCCTGCACCTGGCCGACGGCCAGGAACCACTCGCTATGGATACCCAGGGGAAGCACGGCCATCTGTTCGTTGCTCAGTTGAAGTCGATTGGCGATGTCGCCGCGATTGAGCAGCCAATGACCAGCGTCGCGCTCACCGAGCAGCGCCTGCAGCCGTGCCGGTTCGACCGCAGGCGTCACCGCCTGCAGAACGCGCAGGTCGCTGGTGTTGGCGTTGACCAGGGTCTGCGCCGGCAGCACCACGGTGCGCCGCGCCAGCGCCTGCAGCGCTACCGGGTCAGCGCCGGCCAGCGCCTGTTCGATCAGTGATTCACGCGGCAGCGGCGCCTGCGCCTGCATGTCGCCATCGCGCAGGCGCGCCTGGATGTGGTCCGCGGCGGATGCGCAGGCGCCCTGACCCAGCCCCTGCCCGGCACACAACGCGATGAACGCGCGCCGCGCCTCGGGGTCAGGCCTGCCATGTGCCAGCAGGTTGCGCAGGTTGAACATCGACTGCGCATCGACCAGTTGCAGCTGCACCGGCAACGGCGCCTGCAGTTCCAACGGGCGCGCCCAGCGCCCGCTGCGCACCGTGGTCAGCTGTTCCTTTACATCCTCACGCAGCTGCTGCGCCGCACGCTCCAGCGTGACGTCCACCGCCATGCGCACCTGCGCGCGTAGCTGGTCACCACGCAACGCACGCAGCTGCGCCGACTGCCGGGTCAGCAGTGCCGTGGCAATCACCGCCACCAGTGCCACCACAAGCAGGGCGACGATCACCGCCATGCCACGTTGACGGACACTCGAAACAGAACGCATCCGGGCTGACATCGGCCTGCCTCACAGCTGCCAGGAGCCGATGTCCGCGTTCCCGGCGTCGCCGCCGGGCTTGCTGTCCGCGCCTAGCGAGAACACATCGATGTCGCCATGGGTTCCGGGAATCTGGTACTGATACGGATGGCCCCACGGGTCATTGGGCAGGCGATCCAGATAGGGCGTGACCGGCATCGTGCCACCGCCCTGCGGGGGCTTCACCAGTGCCTGCAGGCCCTGCTCGGCACTGGGATAGCGACCGTTGTCCAGCTTGAACAGCTTCAAGGCCTGCATCAATGCGGCGATGTCCTGGCGCGCCGCCACCACGCGTGCCTGGTCGGGACGGTCCATCAAGCGCGGCACGATCAGCGCGGCAAGAATGCCGATGATCACCACCACCACCATGATCTCGATCAGGCTGAAACCCTTCTGCGGAGCTTTGCGACCACGAACCTGCCTTGCCATTGTTCCGCCCTCGTCATCCTGGAAGAGACCGCTGCGCCATGGTCAGCGGTGCATGTGTCAGTACGATAAACATCCGCCGGCAATTCGCTGCGCGTGTGCCTGTACGGGCGCACCACGCGCAGCCGGTGCACATGCAGACTCGAACAGATGCCGCGGTACGCTGGCCAGCGCATCGTCGATGCAGCCGCGCAGCAACGGATGCGCGCAGGCCTGCAACAGCCGCACGCACTGCATCGGAGACCACGCTGTTCCATGATCGAGGCCGATGAACATCCGATAGGCCTGGTGATAGCGCAGGTCGTCGTACACGCGCTGGGCACTATTCAGATCGCGCATGACCACCAGCAGGGCCGCGCGTTGCAGCAGCCGCGCATCGCCTGCATCAAGCGGCAGCGGGCTCATGGCCGCTTCGGGCCAGGGCCGCAGCTGCAGATCGATGGCTTTTCGCAGCGCCACCAGTGGGTGCGCACTACCGTCCAGTGCCGCCCAGCGCGCCGCATCTGCCCAGGCATCACTGGATAGCACCCAGACCCAGGAGTGCCCATAGCGCTGCACGTTCAATGGCGTATGCCGCGCCTGCTCCAGTGACTGGCTCAGGTGACGATCCAGCTCCAGCATGCTGATCCTGCGACTGTCTGCCATCGGCGCCGCCCGTGCTCCGCGACGCGTGGTGCGCCGTACTCTGGAGAAGACGTCAGCAAGGCAGGTGAAGCGACAGCGCACATGCAGCTCTGTGCGCTGCGTGGCGCTTCATCGCCAACGTCATCGCAGCGTCATCTGCCTGCAGGCTTCGCGCTCCAGTCGCGGTGCGTCGCCCCCGCAACGGCGCGCCAGTATCGCCACATCGCTGCGCGCGGCGAACGCGGCCAGCGCATCGGTCATCTCCGCGTCATCGCACCATGACCCCATCGCAACGCGCAGCGCCGGCAATTGCCAGCTGTCCATCACACCGTGGGTACCGGCCACGAACCAGTGCCACAGCCGATGGTGCAGCACCTGCTCATGCAGCTGCGCCAGATCCCCGATGCCATGCATGTCCATCAGCAACAGCGCACGAGCAAGCGCCGCAGGCGGCAACGCACCGGTTTCAGCCAGTGGCAACACCCGCTGCTGCAGGCGCAACAGCATCGCCAGCGGGTGCGACTGCGGATCGAAGTCCAGCAGCACAGCCTTTTCCTGCCACTGCGCGTCGGACACCACGCACACCCATGGCGATCCGTAGCGGTGCACCATCAACGGCCGTCGCTGGGTTGTTTCCAGCAACGCCGACAGATTGCGACGCAGATCCAGCACACCGATGGTCTCGTTGCGCATCCTTGGCTTCTCCTTGCTTGCAACAGCCCTGCGCGGTGCGCACGGCCAGCGTCTTCATCTATCCAAGGACGGCGATGCCACCCGGAAAGCGACGCAGATCCAGCGACATCGTCAGTCGCAGCTGCTCAAGCGCCGCATCCGGATCATCGATGCGGAAGCGACCGCTGACCGGTGCGCGCGCCAACGCCGATTCGCCCAGCAGTACCTTGCCGCGGCGGTAACGGTTGATCTCCTCCACCACCTCACGCAGCGGTGCGCGGCGGAACACCAGCATGCCCTCGGTCCACGCACTCACTTCCGAGGCCACGGCCTCGGCCACCACACCACTGAGGCGCTCGTCGTACTGGGTCTGCTGGCCCGGCTGCAGCTGCAGCCGCCCCTGCGGATGCTCGATGCGGGCGCTGCCCTGCAGGCAGGTCACCCGTACCTGGCCGTGAGTGTTGCGCACATCCAGGCGCACTGCGCCTTCATCGGCAATCACGCAACCCGGGCCCGCGAACAGCGCGAGGCGCAGACCAGCCCCGGTTTCGATCGCGGCCTGGCCCTGTACCAGCTCGAAGCCTTCGCCCTGCGCGTCCGCGCGGCGGCGCAGGCTGCTCTGCGTATCCAGTTCGATCTTCAGCTGCGGCAAGGGTGCAATCTGCAGCCGTTCACCGGTGCCGGTGTGGAAATCGGCCGCCATCGCCGTCACCGAGGGCCATAATCCCAGCGGCGGACGGATCGCCGCCACCACCACCAGACTGGCCGGCGCGGCAATCGCCGCGCCCAGGAAGGCACGCCGGCTCCAGCGCTGGGCCGGCGACGGCGCGACCGGTTGGCGCGCGGCGGCGGGCAGCTGCTCGCCGGCCAGCCGCACCTGCTCCCACTGCCGGCGCGCACGTCCGAACGCTTCACGATGACGCGGGTCGGACTCGCACCACGCGCGGAACCGGCGCCCGTCGGCGGCGGTCGCCTCGCCCGAGGTCAGGCGCACCACCCACGCGTGCGCCTGACACTCAACGGCATCCAACGGGCGTTGCGGGCGATCGTCAGGATCCATGGGGGCTCATGCCGGACCCGCACGCTGCGGGGTTCTGCTCGGCGTCACAGTGTAGACGGATGCCGTCGCTCAGAACCGCACCTGGCGCCCCTGCCCGCTGCGCTCGGCCAGGTAATCCTGGGCCGCCTTCAGCTCACGCTGCACCAGTCGCAGCGACACACCGAGGTGGTCGGCCACGTCGCGCTGCTGCAGGCCGTCGACACGGATCGCCAGCAGGATGCGGCGACGACGCTCGGGCATGCGCTGCAGCAGGCCGACCATGTCTTCCAGCGCGAAGTCCAGTTCGGCCGCCTGCGCCGGGCCGGGTGCCGGGTCGGCCATGTCCATCAGCGTATCCACCTCCTCCAGGCTCAGCAGGCGGTGGTCAGCACGTTGGCGGTCGATCACGGTGTTCATTGCCATGCGCAGCAGGTAGGCCGCGGGGTTCTGCACGGCGTCCAGGCGGTCACGGCGCGCGCTCAGGCGCATCCAGGTGTCCTGCAACGCGTCGCCAGCCAGCTCTTCCGAGCCCAGCTTGCGCACCAGCCGGCGCTTCAACTCATCGTAGGCACCCAGAAGGTGGTCCATCAGGTCAACTGCCCCAGCCGTACCGTTGCTCATGTTCGAATCCTTGAAGTCATGGAAGGGGCGCGCGCCCGCCACAGTCGTGGTCGGTGCCGGAAGGACGGATCTGCAGCGTCACCGGCTGTGGCAGCGCGGCGGTCTCGGTCGCCAGCACCAGGCCCTGCATTGCCTGCAGCAGGTGAGCATCGCGGCGATCGCTGCCACTGCCGGACAGCAGCTCGGGCTCGCTCACCTTGCCCGCGCCGTCGATGCGGAAGCGCAGCGTCGCGGCATAGCGGCCGGGCGCGATCTCGGGGTCGTCGCAGAACGCCGCGCGCAGCCTCTGTTGCAGGCCGCCATAACGACGCCGACGTTCGGCCTCGGGAAGTTCGGCACCAACACCGGGTTCGGCGGCCGAGGGCATGCCCCGACGCAGCACCACGCGCTGCTCGCCGATCACCTCGGCCTCGACGCCGGAGTCCTGCAGCAGCGCCTGCAGGGCGGGCAGCGGCGGCAGGCTGGCGCGCAGCGCATGGCTGCTGCGACCCGCGGCAAGATCGCCCGGGTACATCACCGACCACCCGCTGATGACGCTGAAGCGCTCGACCGCCTGTTCCAGCGGCTGCGCAGGGATGTCGTAGGCATGAACACCGTCCTGCGCGGCGGCGGCAAAGGACAGCAGCAGCCATGCGGCGATGGCCACCTTCCAAGTTCTGACCGCATGGTGTCCATTCAGCCCCCTGACGTAGAACACATGACCCTCGGCAGCGACAGCAGCTGCAGTGGACGCGCACCACGGCCGGAACCCCGGCCCGCGCGCGACCCGCAAGCGGGCTCAAAACGTACCGGTGCCAGATGTCATTGCGATGACCGCCGCCACGGCTGACGCCGAGGCAGGCTCCGTGGAGCCAGTCATGCATCAGGAATCAATGAACCGAGCAGACAGGTTCATCTGCGCACGGGATCCGACCCCGACAGATCGCGGAAGCTGTCAGGCGGCGGGGCGGCATGGCCAGGCAGGACCGTTGGCGCCATGGATGGCGCCATCGAGCCCCCAAGGAAGGGTTCACGGCGTGTCCTGCCTGGCCATACCGCCCCGCCGCCCCACGGAGAATCGCTGTTGCTGTTGCTGTTGCGCCTGAGGTTGCCGGCCAGCGGCCGGCACTACCCGCGGGTGCCGGGTGCAACCCGGCCGCAACCACCCATCCCTCAAAGCGGCAGCTGGGTCGTCTGCTTGATCCGCTGCATCGGAATCTCGGTCTTGGTGTTCTGCACCCCGGCAATCCGGTTCAGGTGCTGCATCTGGAACTGCCGGTAGGCATCAAGGTCCGCCACCGCCACCCGCAGCAGGAAATCGCAGTCGCCCGCCATCAGATGGCATTCAAGCACTTCCGGGAAAGACTTGATGCTGTTGATGAAGTGGTTGGTGGTGTCCTCGTCCTGCCCGCGCAGCCAGACCCGCACGAACACCGTGAAGCCACGGCCCACCTTGGCCTCATTCAGCAGGGCAACGTAGCGGTCGATGTAGCCGCCCTCCTCCAGCAGCCGTACCCGCCGCAGGCAGGCCGACGGCGACAGCCCGACCAGCCGGGCCAGCTCCAGGTTCTGCAGGCGGCCGTCGCGCTGCAGGGCGTCGAGGATGCGCCGATCGAGGTTGTCGAGTTGATACTGCATGCAATTTCGCCCTTGACGCCTTCAGCCGTATGAAATTTCAATAATCCAGAATCAAGTGGCATCAACGCAACCCGATTTCGCGATTGGACCGCTAGCATGGGCCATCCCACCTCGTTGTGCCGCTCCATGGACGCCCGTACCACCCTCCCCCTGCCCGACACCTGCGATACCGCCCCGCGTGCCGAATTCCTGCGCGGCCTGCGTGCCGCCGTGCCGGTGATGATCGGCTTCATTCCGTTCGCCCTGGTGCTCGGCGCGCAGGCGGCCCAGAAGGGCCTGAGCGCACTGGAAGTGCCACTGATGACCGGCCTCAACTTCGCTGGCGGTTCGGAGTTCGCCGCCGTCGAACTGTGGACCTCGCCGCCGCATATCGCACTGATCGTGGCGATCACCGCGCTGGTCAACAGCCGCCACCTGCTGATGGGCGCCAGCCTGGCCCCGCTGCTGCAGCATCTGCCGCGCCGCCGGGTGCTGCCGGCGCTGTTCTTCATGTGCGACGAGAGCTGGGCGATGGGCGTGGCCGATGCGCGCCGCCGTGCGCTCGGCTTCAGCCTGGCCTATTACCTGGGCGTTTCGGCAGGGCTGTACACGGTCTGGGTGGCCTGCACGGCACTGGGCGCGATCGTCGGCCCGATGTTGGGCGACATCCATGCCTACGGTTTCGACATGGCCTTCCCTGCGGTATTCCTGGTGCTGCTGCGCGGCATGTGGCAGGGCATGAAGGCAGCACGGCCGTGGCTGGTCAGCCTGATCGTGGCCGCCGCCACCTACCTGCTGATCCCGGGCGCGTGGTACGTGGCCAGCGGCGCACTGGCCGGCCTGGCCGCAGCCTGGCTGCTCGCGGAGGACGCAGCATGATCTTCAATGGCTTGATCCACTGGACTTCAGTACTGACCATCGTGCTGATGGCCGCCGCCACCTACCTGACCCGCATTGTCGGTTTCCTCGCGCTGCGCAACCGCACACTGAGCAAACGCGCAGTGACGGTGATGGAAGCCGCGCCGGGCTGCGTGCTGATCTCGGTGATCGCCCCGGACTTCGTCGCCGACAAGCCGGCCGACCTGGCCGCACTGGCGATCACCTTGCTGGCCGCCACGCGGCTGTCGATGCTGCCGACGGT